>JASFYZ010000213.1:0-12307 GCA_045046665.1 Desulfobacterium sp. | reverse complement strand
ATAATTGTTCAGTCTGGCGGTAGTCGTTACGCCGCTCTGCGGTGCCACAGAAATCTTGGACGATTATTATTTTCGGTCTCCCTAATGCAATATCAGCGTATTAAACTGGACATAGTGGTAGCCTATTTTCGGGGAAGTCCCTAATTAGTTTACAACCCATAATTTCCAGGCGGCTAAAACGCTTGATTTTAAAGCCTGTTCCGCCTTAAGTGGATAGCCCATCCCCTTACTTATATTTCCTGATTGTCCTCTATGTGTCCTCTATGTGTCCTCTATGTGTCCTCTATGTGTCCTCTATGTGTCCTCTATAAATTACACATGTCATGCATAATTTACATTTTTTTAAGCATAGAGGACATATTTTTTTCCACACATAAGTTAACATACTGATTTTAAACATTATTATTGCGTGGCACAGGCATTGCAGTATTAAACTTAGAATCCAGACTCGGGTTGTCAATGCCGGGCTTGATAACTACTGGACCCATTCTGTGGAATGCCGGACGGGTCGATTCGGTTATCAAGCCTAAAAACATTCAGGAGAATCAAACAATGATTAAAATGATTGACGGGTTTCCATCTACCTTTGGTGACGATTATCAGCTCAATACCAATGAATTCATTCGCTATGCCGCCACCACGTTTCCAGAAGTGGAAGTGATCTCCAGAAATCTTGATGGAACACTGATGCGTTATAATTATGAGCAGGCTTATGCAAGGGTGGGCAAACTGGCAAATGCTTTAAAGGAACTGGGGGTTAAACCAGGAGATCGGGTTGGGGTAATGGAATGGAATACACACAGATTTTTTGAACTCTACCTTGCCGTTTCCGGCATTGGCGCTGTACTGTTGCAAATTAATCCCCGCATTTCCAATGAGGACAGATCCTATGTGATCAACCATGCCGGGGCAACCGTAATTTGTGTCAGTGAAAGTATGATTTCTCTTATTGAAGCCGTTCAGGAAGAATTGGGTCAGGTCAGGGAATATATCATATTACATGATGAAAAATGCAATACAATCAATACGAAACTTGCCCCTGCACATGATTATGAAACACTCCTGGAACCGGAATCTTCAAATTATGACTGGCCCATGATCAACGAATGTTCGGCTTACAGCGGCGCATACACATCCGGCACCACAGGCAAACCCAAAGCCGTGTATTATTCCCACCGGACCATCTGTCTGCATACCCTTTGTCTTTCCACCCTGTGTAGCATCAATTCAAGCGATGTGCTCATGCAGATTGTGCCGATGTTTCATTGCCATGGCTGGGGGGTTTTCTTCTGCGCGGCATTGACCGGGGCAAAACTTATATTTTCAGGCAAGTACAGTGCCGAAGAAACACAACCACTGGTGGATCTGCTCATTTCTGAAAAGGTAACCATGACCTGCGGTGCTCCGGCAATTTTCATGCCCATGCTTCGTTATATTAAAACTTTGAAAAACAAACCGCATTTTAATAATCTACGCATGCTCTCAGGGGCAACGGCCCCGCCGGTTTCTGTGATGAAGGATTATGCAGAGATGGGAGCAGATATTATCCACGCCTATGGTGCAACGGAAACCACCCCCATTGTCAGTTTGAATTTTTTAAAGCCATCCCTTGCCCATCTGCCCGAAGAAGAGAAATGGGCATTAAGATTGAAACAGGGCTGCCCGGTACCCTTTGTGAGCTGGAAGCTACTGGATGGTAACGGAAATGAAGTACCAAGGGACGGCGAAAGTGTCGGCGAAGGGCATTACAGGGGCCCCTGGATTACGGCAAGCTATTATGATGATGAACGCAGTAAGGACGCATTCACCGAAGATGGCTACTGGAAAAGCGGAGACGCTTTAACCATGGACAAATACGGTTATTTTAATGTCACCGACAGATTTAAAGATGTAATAAAAAGCGGAGGGGAATGGATCTCCTCCATTGATCTGGAAAATGCCATCATGGCCCATCCAAATATTGTGGAAGCCTCTGTGGCGGGGATTCCACACCCCAAATGGGAAGAACGCCCCCTGGCCCTGGTAGTCCTTGACAAAACGGCAGGGGAGGTCGCCGAAGACGATATATTGAATTTTATAATGCCTAAATTTGCCAAATGGCAACTTCCAGACAGAATTCTTTTTGTTGATGCGATTCCCAAAACCAGTGTGGGAAAATTTTCCAAAAAAGACATTAGAAAAGAGTATGGAAATTTTTATACCCAACAATAAACAGCAGCGCTTTTATGGTTTTAATATGGAGAAAAAGCATGAGAAAAGTAGCCATTATAGGCACAGGACACACTGATTTCGGATTTAATTCCCCCAAAACAGGGCTGGAACTCTTTTGTGAAGCAGCAACAGAAGCCATGGCTGAAGCAAATGTGCAGTCAAAGGATATTCAGGCGTTATATTGCGGTAACGGGCTGAGTGATTTTTCCGAAGGACAGATTATGATTCAGTCTTATATTGCGGACTCTCTGGGATGTCGTAATATTCCGGCCACCCGGTTTGAAGCGGCCTGTTCTTCTGCCACCGTGGCCATTCGTGATGCTTATATGTGGGTGGCATCGGGTTTTTACGATATTGTCCTTGTGGGGGGGACGGAAAAAGCCACAGCCATGGGCACGGCCCTGGCCACCCGGACCTTTGCCATGGGAACTGACGCCCGGTATGAATTCCCGGCGGGTCTTACTTTTCCCGGTTTCTTTGGACTTCTGGCAAATTTATATACATCAAAATACAATGTCCCCTTTGAAAGACTTCGAAATCAGATGTCTCTGGTTTCAGTGCAGTCCCACAGTTATGGGGTAAACAATCCCCATGCCCAATTCAAAAAAGAGATCACCGTGGACAAGGTGGAAAAGGCCTTTATGGTTGCATCTCCGTTGACCTTGCTTGATTGCTGCCCATTCTCCGATGGTGCCGCAGCGCTCGTTATTGCATCGGAAAAAAAGGCCAGGGAACTTTGTGACACCCCCATTTACATTGCCGGGGTGGGTCAGGCATCTTCGGGCATGTTAAGCAGTCAGTATAAAGATATCCCCCGGTTAAAGGCCCGGGATATTTCCGTAAAACAGGCATATGACATGGCCGGGGTCGGCCCCGAAGACATTGATGTGTGTGAACTCCACGATTGTTTCAGCATTGCCAGTATCATCGCCGCCGAAAGTCTGGGATTTGCCGAATTTGGAAAAGGGGGTCAACTGTGGGAAAAAGAAGAAACCCGCATCGGGGGTAAAATCCCCATTAATATTTCAGGGGGACTCAAGTCCAAGGGACATCCCATCGGGGCCACAGGGGCATCCCAGACGGTGGAAATCGTAAAGCAACTCCGGGGGGATCTTGCAGGCCAGGGAAGGCAGGTGGAAGGGGCCAAAGTGGGTCTGGTTGATACACTGGGTGGAGACGGCATCCTCTGCAATCTTATTTTAAAAAAGGAAAGAAAATAATGGAATATCCCTTACCGTTTGAACGATACAACAACGCATTAAAAAACAATATTCTTCTGGGACTGAAGTGCAAAGAATGCCGTAAAATAACCTGTCCGCCCCAGATGGCCTGCCAGGAATGTTCTTCTCTTGATCTTGAAATAGCCGAACTTGCGGGCACCGGGACGATTCAAACCTACACAATCATTTACGTTGCGGCTGAAAACAGGGAAAATGAAGTCCCCTATGTGATTGTTCTCGTAAAACTTGAAGAAGGCCCCTGGATTATGGGTGAACTTTGGGCCATGAATCCTGAAGAGGCAGGTCCAGATATAATTGGGAAACCCGTCAAAATGGGAAATCGTGTGTTTCCCGGAGACAAATATTCCAATGGCGAGGCTGCCCGTCCGGTCTTTTATTTTCTGGATTAATGAAACAATCCAGAGCTGATGCACGATGATCGAATGATAATAATTTCGGCTATTTCATATGGAGGAAAAGGATGTATTTCAATCTTACCAAAGAACAGAAAATGATTCAAAAAGAGGTGTGTAATTTTGCAAAAAAAGAAATTGCACCCCGGGCGGAGGAGCTGGAAAAAACCGGCAAATACCCCTATGATATCATGGCAAAAATGGCAGAATTGGGATTAATGGGAATTCCATTTCCCGAAGAATACGGTGGCATGGGCAGTGACTGGGTCAGTATGCATCTTTGTATTGAAGAGATCTCCAAGGCAGATATTACCCTGGGCGCATTGCTTGATGTCACCACAAGCGTTGTGGGACAGGAGCTGCTTGAATTTGGTACCGAAGAGCAAAAACAAAAATACCTGGTACCCATTGCCCAGGGCCACGAAATCGGTGCCTTTGGTTTAACCGAGGCCGATGCTGGTTCCGATGCCGGTGCATTGATTACCGATGCGGTCCGTAAAGGGGATGACTGGGTGCTTAACGGGACCAAGCAATTCATTACCAACATCGGTCTGGACAATGCTTCGGTTCTTCTGGTGGCTGCTAAAATTGAAGATGGTGACATCGCCACATTTATTGTTCCAAAAGACACGCCGGGTTTTAAGCTGGGGACAAAATATGAAAAAATGGCATGGCGGGGCTCGGCAACCCATGAGGTTATTCTCAAAGACTGCACAATTCCCAAAGAGAACCTTCTGGGAAATCCCAAACACGGTTTTTCACAGCATCTGGCCGTATTGGAGACCGGAAGAATAAGCATTGCCGCCGTGGCCGTGGGGGCCGCCCAAGCATGCCTTGATGAATCCCTGCGTTATGCCATGGGTAGAAAACAATTCGGAAAACCCATTTTTGAATTCCAGAGCATCCAGTTTAAACTGGCAGACATGGCACTGGCCATAGAGCTTGCCAGGAATGAGTATCTTAAAGCTGCCTGGCTTAAGGACAATGGGAAAAAACATACCTTTGAGGCCACCTGTGCCAAGCTCTATGCAAGTGAAATGGCGGAAAAGGTAGCAAGTGATGCTGTTCAGATCCATGGCGGGTATGGTTATATGGAAGAATCACCGGTGTCACGCATTTACAAAAGCGTTAAGCTGCTTCAAATTGTGGAAGGCACCTCCGAGGTACAGAGACTTATCCTCAGCAGACATCTCGCAGGGAAAAGTTAAACATCCAGGTCAAAAAAAACGGATTATCCATTAATAAGAAGAGAATTCCAATGAAATCAGGACCCTTGACACATCTGAAAATTCTCGATTTTTCCACACTTTTACCAGGCCCATACGCAAGTCTGGTCCTAACCGATCTTGGGGCGGATACCTTGAGAGTCGTATCGGGATCTCGGCCGGATATTGCCACCCTGATGCCGCCTTTTCTTCCCGGCACCGATATTTCGGCAAATCTTGCCTGGCTGGGACGGGGAAAACGGTCCATTACGCTTAATCTTAAAAAAGCACCGGCAGTCACGATTATAAAAAAGCTCATCGCCGAGTATGATATTCTTCTGGAACAGTTCAGACCGGGGGTTATGCAACGATTGGGGCTGGGATATGAAGACCTTAAAATAATCAATCCCGGGCTTATTTATTGTTCCCTCACCGGTTACGGCCAGGAAGGGCCTTATGCCGGGAGAGCCGGGCATGACATTAATTATCTTGCCTGCTCAGGTCTGATGTCCTATTCCGGGACAAAAGACCATGGGCCTGTGCTCACCGGCATGCAGATTGCCGACATGGCCGCCGGCTCAAACAATACGATTATCGCCATCCTTGCCGCAGTGCTCCATCGAAATCACACAGGCAAGGGGCAATATATTGATATCTCCATGAGGGATGGGGTTGTGCCGTTAAACGGCATGGCAGGAGCCGCCACCCTGGTGGATGGCCTTCATCCTGTAAGGGAAGGAAACGTTTTAAACGGCGGCAGTCTGTATGATTTTTACGAAACAAAAGACAATGAATACCTGAGCTTTGGAGGACTTGAGCCACAGTTTTTTACTGCCTTCTGCAACGGTATGGGATGTCCAGATCTAATTAAAGGCGGTGTGATGCCCGATGACATTGAGCAGGTAAAATTACGAGTCCGGAAAACAATCAAAACAAAAACCAGGAAAGAGTGGGAAAAGGTCTTTAAAAATGTGGATGCCTGTGTGGAACCGGTGTTGACACTTGCCGAGACCTTGAATTCTCCGGATATAATAAAAAGAGGGCTGGTAGTTGATGTGGAACTGCCGGAGGGGGGAAGCGTCCGACAGCTCGGAACCCCCATGCGATTTTCTGAAACGCCCATACATTATGCCGGGGCCGGACAGCCCGCAGGCACGGACAACAAAGACGTCCTTCTGGAGTTGGGCTATACGGAAGATGGCATTGAAAATTTTAAAAATGCAGGACTTTTTAACTAAGAAATGAGTCTGAAATAACATACCCATTTAATAATTGGGGGACACTATCTTTCAACGACAGCGTGTTATGAAATGGGCAAATTATTTCATCTACGGTCCTTAATTATTGGTCGGTTTATAAATTTTGGGCGGGGTCATCAACTGACAGAAGTGGACGAAGTTCTCACCAAGCCCAATGATTGCCCATAATTGATGGGCAAAAAGGAAATAGAACAATGGATATTAAAGGATGTACAGCAGTTGTTACCGGGGGAGCCTCCGGACTTGGAAAAGCATGTGTTCGTGAATTGTCAGCCAAGGGCGCAAGGGTTGCCATTTTTGATTTTGATGAAACAAGGGGCCGCAAAGTAGCATCGGAGTCAGGGGATTCGATTATTTTCTGCAAGACGGATGTTTCCGATGAGAACAGTGTTAAAGCGGCCATTGCAAACACCATGGAGGCTTTTGGAAACATTCATTTCACCATTAACTGTGCCGGCATCGCCACCCCGGCCAAGGTGCTTTCCAAAAAAGGCCCCATGCCCCTGGAATTGTTTAATAAAATTACCCAGGTGAATCTGGTGGGTACAATGAATGTGCTTCGTCTTACAGCGGAAAAGATGGTGGATAACGATCCCAACCAAGACGGTGAAAAAGGGGTTATTATTAATACCGCATCCATTGCCGCCTTTGAAGGACAAATCGGACAGGCCGCCTATAGTGCATCCAAAAGCGGCATTGTAGGGATGACGCTTCCCATTGCCCGGGAGTTTGCATCTTATGGCATAAGGGTCATGACCATTGCGCCTGGGTTGTTTGAAACGCCCATGCTGGCAGGCCTTCCAGAAGAGGCAAAAAAATCCATCATTGCCAGTATTCCTTTTCCCAAACGCTTGGCCAGAGCATCTGAATTTGCGATTTTGGCGAAACACATTATTGAAAATCCGGTTTTAAACGGAGAAACCATCCGGCTGGATTCATGTATTCGGCTGGCCATTAAATAACTCGTCAGTTGTAAGGGACTTCATAATAATAAAACTACCCATTTTTGCATGCACCACATTTGATAGTCGGTGGAGAACTCATTAATTTTGGGTAGATTATTTCCGTTGAACTCCCTAAGTTCTCTGAGTTTGCGGCTACCCACTTAAGGCGGGGCAGGCTTTAAGATCAAGCGTCTTACTAACCTTGAAGTTGAGGGTTTGAAAGCTAATTATCCACATAAAAACATAGCGTATGCCACGTGGACCTGGCGTATTTAGGGAGTCAGCCTATCTTGATATACCAGTTATAAACGTATTCATGTCACCAATCCTGGGACGGTTGGGATATAAGGAACGCAAACTTATTAAATTGAGCAAAGATAACAATTGATTTTGGTATAAGAGCAAGATGCATCACACGAGTAATAGTGACTGTTCCTTTGAGCTTGCATTAAATAATGTTCAGGTTATTTAGTTTCTATTCCTAAGCGGTATTTTGAAATCGGCCAAATCCCTTATTATATGTGTTGTATTAAAAACGTAATCCCCGTATCGGCATTGTGCCGGTACGGATTTTTTTGTATTCGTACAAAAAACAAAGGGGGCTCCCTCCTACTATCAATGGCTTGAACATAACTTCTCACACTTTGAACCGAGCGCAAGTAAGTTTAAACATTGTTGACACATCTGAAAATTTATAATACTTTGTATATACGTTTAATCCGCAAAAATGGAGGCCATAAAAAATGGAAATGGTTATAAAAAAATGGGGGAACAGTTTAGCGGCCAGAATACCGGCTGCCATTGCCAAAACATTAAAAATTGATGTTGACCAAAGGGTAAATATGGAAATCAAAGGCGGCAAATTAATAATAACGCCGGTTACAAATATTCAATATAATCTTGATGATCTTTTGAAGAATTGCCCCCCAAAAGCCATGCGGCTTGATGATGAAAACCGGGAATGGTTAAACGCCGCACCCGTAGGAAAAGAAGAATGGTAAACCCATATATCCCTAAACGTGGAGACATCGTATGGACTAATTTTGATCCGGCAGCGGGTCACGAACAGAAGGGTAAACGCCCGGCCTTAATTATCTCGCCTGAAAGATTTAATAAACATTTCGGTCTGGCCTTGGCTGCACCGATCACAAGCCGGGTCAGAGGCCACGCTTTTGAAGCTATTTTAAATCGACCTGATATCAAGATTAAAGGCGTGGTACTTTGTCAACAAGTCAAAACGATTGATTTCAAAGCAAGGGGTTTGCAGTTTGCAGGTACGGCCCCAGGGGAAGTTTTAACCGAAGTATTGGGCAAAGTTGGTGCCATAATAAAATAATAAAGGAGGAAGGAGAATCATCAACATCTGCTTTTTGCCTTCGATGCAAACGTTCATAGGCACGTTTAAAAAAAAAGGTATTCTGCCCCCTATTTTTCTGACCCTGCTATCACTACAGCGACATTTAGATGTTCATATAAAAAACGCAGGTTGTTTTGCCTATGATTGATGGTGATTAATCTCATGGAACATCAATTGCATGCGGTTTTAAGTCAAAGTGTCACTGTAGTGGTAAAAATAACCATTTGAAATTTCATTCTTACAGTTCACTGCCGTACAGGCAGTTATGAATCAAACAGCTACAAGCTGTTACACTAATTTGCTCTCATCTGTCAAAAATGCCGGGATTGGCAAATTTGACAGATGAGTAGTGCAATGTCATTGCTTAATTTTAGGATGGTTGATCCTGTATAATGCCACGGGGCAACACTCTGTGGTATGCTCAATCCTAAACCTTAGCCTTGACTATGCAGTAGGTCAGATGCCATATTTATGAAACAAGAATCTCACGGCTTCGTTTAACAGCACAAAAATCACCGCACATGGTACACACGGAGTCCTCTTCTGGCTGTGAAGATGCTCTATAAACCCGGGCTTTTTCCGGGTCCATGGCAACTTCAAACTGCCCTTCCCAGTCAAGCTCAAACCGTGCTTTACCCATTTTAATATCGGCTTCCATTGCACCCGGAATGCCTTTAGCAATATCTGCGGCATGGGCTGCAATGCGGGAAGCCATGATACCTTCTTTCACATCGGAAAGTTCCGGCAGACGTAAGTGTTCCGCCGGGGTGACATAGCAGAGGAAATCGGCACCGTGCATCGCGGCAAGGGCACCGCCAATGGCTGATGTAATGTGATCATATCCCGGTGCAACATCTGTTACCAGTGGCCCCAATACATAAAAAGGCGCATTGTGGCAGAGTTTTTTCTGAAGCTTCACGTTCATTTCAATCTCATTCAACGGCACATGCCCCGGCCCTTCAATCATCACCTGCACGTTTTTTTCCCAGGCTCTCTTAGTCAATTCTCCCAGGGTGATCAACTCTTCAATTTGGGGGCCGTCCGTAGCATCTTTTAAACAGCCGGGGCGAAGCCCATCTCCAAGGCTGATGCAAATATCATTTTTTTCACAGATGTCCAAAAGCCTGTCAAAATGTTCATAAAAGGGATTTTCTTTTTTATTTTTAATCATCCATTCCATGAGAATCGCCCCACCCCGGCTCACCACCCCTGTGAGTCTGGGGTTAGTGAAAATACTCTTTACAACTTTTTGGGTTAAACCTGCATGGATGGTGATAAAATCAATGCCGTCCGCCGCATGGATCTCAACGGTTTCAAACCACTCCTCAAGAGTAATCTCCCACCCCTTTTTACCCGTTCGGGTAAGTGTATCATATATGGGCACTGTACCTATCATCACAGGCATTTTTTCCACCAGCTTTTTTCTAAAGGCCCGGGTATCCCCAGATACAGAAAGATCCATAACCGAATGTGCCTTCATGGCAACGGCCATGTCAGCTTTCTCAAGCTCAAGATCAAAGTTACAGCAATCTTTGGACACCCCAAGATTAACATTTACTTTTGTTGTCAGCCCCTTACCAATGGCAATCCCCTTAAGATTTTGATGATGAATATTAGCAGGAATGGCAATTTCGCCACTTGCCACACCGGCAATAAGCTCCTTTTCGGAAACCTGTTCCATGGTGAGCACATCTTTCATCTGTGGGGTCACAATTCCTTTTCTGGCCGCATCCATCTGTGTAGTATATGTTTTCATAAGTTCTTTTATTCCTTAAATTGAGTTTTTATATATTGTTTTTATTTCCCGGATGGTTCCCGGGATATCCTCTGCACCCACAATTTCCGTCACAAGGCAGACACACCGAGCACCCTGGTGTACAACATCGGCAAGATTATCTATTTTGATACCGCCAATAGCTACAAAGGGAAGACTATGTTGCGTCGCCACGTGGTTAAGATAGGAAAACCCCACAGCATCACACGCATTTTCTTTGGTCTGTGTGCTGAAAACCGGCCCCACTCCGATGTAATCCGCTCCGTCTTTAATGGCCTTTTCCGCCTGATCCGGGGAGTGGGTGGAACACCCGATAATCATCTGATCCCCCACCAGCGCACGCATGGCTGTCACCGGCAAATCATCCTGCCCCACATGGACACCATCGGCCTTGACCATTAATGCCAGGCCCACAAAATCATTGACGATAAAAGGAATTCCTGCTTCCCGGGTAATCTTGCGAATGGCCAGACATTCCGCATACATCTCCTGCATGCTTTTTTCATGGCGCTTTTCCCGGTACTGGATGACATCAATGCCCCCCTTCACCATAAGTCGAGCCACGGTGACATTGTCCCTTCCCCGGGAAAATTTCTCTGCCAGAATTCCATAAATGCCCTGGGGCAATGCCCTTTTTTTTTGGGGCTTAACACTTTCACTGCTTCTCATTTCCATATCCTTTAATTCCCGTAATTGGTTCCTTTGTGTTTCTCTCCATCCAGCATTCAAAGCATCCGTTTCAAGATTTCAGCGGACATGAGGGCAGCCACAATATGAACCTTAGGTGGAAACAAAGGACTATCAACCTCATCGGTGATCAAATCCCCCACAATGGTGATGTTACCTATGGATTTTATCCCAATGGCGGTGCAATCATCCCCGGCAATACCCGATGCACAGATCACCGGAATGGATGTCCCAGCAAAGGCCTCCACCAGCTGCTTCTTGGTCTCTTTATCATCCACCCCCTCCACAATGATGTCGCAATGACGGAACCGGGCTTTGATATTATGAACATCCAGCCGATCACATACCGCGTCAATGTTCACTTGAGGATTAATTCGCTTAAGGTTCCGGGCCAGCATTGCTGTTTTATTCATGCCGATCTGATCATGGAAATAAAACTGCCGATTGAGATTGGAAGCATCCACCCGGTCAAAATCAACCAGGGTTAAATGCCGTACCCCGGAACGAACAAGCAAGTTGGCCACACTGGAGCCAATGCCCCCGGCCCCGGCAATGCCGACCTTGATCCCACCATTTTGCTGTGACTTCATATCCGATCCCAGTCCTTGAACACAGGCTGGTACCCACTGTTTTGGATCATGGCAACCACCTGGTCCACATTGCGCTCATCGGCAATGTCAAACTGGGCACTTTCTTCCCTGGCTACCATGGCATAGCCCCCGACATCGGTTTTAGAACCTGCGGAAAGCCGGGTCACCCCCAGATGTATCAATTTATCCCTAAATTCGGCGGCTTCCCGGGTGGAAATACTCATGCCGATGCGGGGCAGATAGATGCGAAGGGCCGTCATGAACTGCACAAATTGAAAATCAGATAAAATATTCAGGGGAGAGATGGCACCAGTGGCAGTTCTCATGCGGGGCATGGACAGCCCAACTTCAACATGGGGATACTTTTTCTCCAGAAACCTGGCATGACAGGCCGTGATAAACACCTCCTGGCACAGATCCCCCAGGCCGAATAAGGTGCCGATATTCACCGAGCGAAACCCGGCCCGAGCTGCCCGTTCCGGTGTTTCCAGACGATAGGCATAGTTGGCTTTTTTACCCGAAGGATGAACCTTCTGGTACACCTTTCTGTTGTAGGTTTCCTGGTACACGGTCAAGGCATCGGCACCGGCACGGTTCAGCACCTCATACTCTGGCTGATCCATGGGGAAAATTTCCAGTGAAATGGA
>JASFYZ010000212.1:0-4393 GCA_045046665.1 Desulfobacterium sp. | reverse complement strand
CACGTATTTCTAATTTTCTATTAGCCGCTTTCTAAGTCGTTGTAAAATTTTTATTTTCAATGAAGATACTTTCTAAATCTTATTCAGACCTAACAAAAACATGCTGACGGACAAGCCGCAGATGTTTATGGTTTAAGCCTGGCTGCATATGGGGAGCCTGTCTAAATACATATATAGTCACGGACCTCCGCTATACCCCATTATGAATTTGATGAAGATAGAAGGGGTAAATATGGTTCTGCCCGGATGAAGATGCCTCCGGGCAGAGAGATGGTCAAATAATAACAGTTAAGCCAGACAGAGTTCGGCCTTCACAGTCTCGATTCCGATTTTTTCGATAAAATGTGCGGTACGCTGTTTTTGAGGCGCGTTTTCAGAATAAAAGGTCAAAAACTGTTGGGTTAGTTCAAAGGCTCTTTCAGTGCTCAATTGTTTTGCAATCACATCTCCCAGTCTCGGTTTGCGGCCGGAGTTCCCCCCCACAATCATGGTCCATCCTTTGGGTGATCCGATAAAACCGACATCCCTGATATAAGATTCGGCACAACTGAAATTACAGGCTGAAATACCAAACTTAATTTTTGCAGGTACAGGTTCAAAACCGAACCTGTTTTCGATCATATTGGCCAGGGCAATAGAATCCCCATGGGCGAACTGGCACCAGTCGGTTCCAGGGCAGGCCTGAACATAATGCCCTCCGGTCCGAAAAGGCATCTCTTCGCATACGGCATGGACTGTTTCCCTGGTTAATCCGTAGAATCCGATGCGCTGGCCAGAGGTAATCTTCACCGCCGGGATATCATATTTGCGGACGACAGCCGTTATTTTTTCCAGATCATCCGCCGTGAGTACTCCAGAGGGCGGCGTAATGCGGGCAGAATAGGTTTCTTTATCGCGTTGCAGCATCACGCCTGCAGGAAGCGGTTTTGGATCTGACATGTTGTACTCCTGATTTGTCATTTTAATATTGCATCCTCATGAACCGGCAGGCGGTGTTTGGATGGGCATTTGCACTGGCGGATATTATAATCCCGGTTCTTGAGAATTCAAGTTTTTTTCTGATATAAAAAATTTTAATTTGGTAGTTTATCATCGTCCAAGTCCCTTAATTTGATTTACCCCTTTTATAATTTACCCATAAAGGGTATGTAGAAGCCTTTATAAGGGCGGAGAGGAGGCTCTTCCATTTGGGAAAATATAATTTCAAGATGCCAAAAGCATAGACGGTGTTCTCCTGAAGAGGGGCAAGCCAGATGCCCCCCCCCATGGGTTCTTCTTAAGCCATGGATTAACCAGAAGTCGAGCCGGGAGGGTGGTGGATGAAGCTTTTTTATAAACTGTTCGGCTTTTTGATTGTCGGGATGACGCTCCTGCTGGGCCTGGACGGCTATCTCACCCTTGAAAGAGAGAGTGTCCAGTTTGACAGGGCCATGACTAAAAATGCCATCCAGATCGGCAACATCATGTCCGGACTGATCGAGCATGCATGGATGGGAAGTGGCGAAAACAAGGCCATTGAACTGATCAACGATGCCAATGGTTCAAATCATTCGGTAACGCTTCGCTGGGTCTGGCTGATGGATCATTATGATCCTCTCCATTCACCCAGGATCTCCCCTGTGAAATTTGCCCATTTAAAACAGGGAAATATAGTTTCACTGAAAACCGATGAAAGGGGCAAAACCGGCTTCAGATACACCTATGTCCCCCTCAAACTTGACAATCATACGATAAGTGCCATCGAGATCCAGCAATCACTGGCCCCCCTGGCTGAATACTCCCATAAAATGCTGATTCGGTCTTTAAAGGTCGGCTTTCTTCTGTTGTTGACAAGTGGTCTTTTTTTATACGGTTTCATTGACCGCCAATTTCGAAGACGACTGGACCGCTTATCTGACAAAGCAAAACAGATTGGCAAGGGGGATATTGAACCCAACCTCATCGTCAGGGGAAATGATGAATTATCAGATCAGGCAGCAATAATGAATGTGATGTGCAGTAAGCTTCAAACGGCACAGGATAAAATAGATACGGTGCATGAGGCACGGATTAAAACCCTTGAGCAACTTCGTCACACGGAAAGATTGTCGACCCTCGGGCATATATCCGCCGGAATCGCCCATGAAATGGGAACACCGCTCAATATCGTCTCTGGCAGGGCCAAAATGATAGAAGCCGGGATATTGCCGTTGCCGGATATGATTAACAACGCCAGGATCATTAAGAACCAGTCTGATCGAATGACCCGGATTATCCGGCAATTCCTTGATTTCACCCGGAGACGCAAACCCCAGTACACCTCCACCAATATTTTGTCCCTTATCAAGCAGGTGTTTGAAATCTTAACCCCGATTGCTAAAAAAAAAGGGGTTGTTCTTCAATTGACCCACGATGAAAAAACGCAGATGCGGCTTCGAATGGACGCCAATCAGATTCAGCAGGTTCTGATGAATTTGATCATGAACAGCATCCAGGCCATGCCCCATGGAGGAAGGGGGGATGTTAACGTCTTTAAAAAAGAAAGTGATGATACAGCCCCCCCTGGGACGGAACAATTTTTGGGGATCGCGTGTACGGATAATGGAGAGGGGATTGGGAAGGAAGCCCTGGAGCGTATTTTTGAGCCTTTTTTTACCACCAAAACAGCAGGAGAAGGAACTGGATTAGGCCTCTCCATTGTACAGGGAATTATTGAAGAACATAAGGGCTGGATTGAAGTTAAGAGTGATAAAGCCAAAGGCACTACCTTTGTTATCTATCTGCCCATGGGACAAGAAAAATGAGTGGACGTATTTTAATCATCGAAGATGATCAGGACATGTGTGAAATGCTTGAGGCAGACCTTTGCGGCCGGGGATTCACCCCAACCTGGAAAACATCCGGAAATGATGGGATCAGTGCACTGGGCAGTAATATTTTTGACGTAATTTTAACAGACGTCAATCTTCCGGATATAAACGGATTGGCGCTTTGCAAACAATTCTCGGCAAATTACCCCGATATTCCGGTTGTCATAATGACGGCATTCGGAAGTATGGAAACCGCCATCGCCGCCATAAGAGCCGGTGCCTATGACTTCATCATCAAGCCGATGGACCTGGATATTCTGGCCCTTTCATTGAAACGGGCGGTAAAGCAAAAAACCCTGCAGGAAAAAGTAAACCTGCTGAGTCATGCCATCAAACAAACCCAGTGTTTTGAGGATTTAATCGGTGAAAGTCAACCCATGAAGGAGTTGTTTGTACTGCTGACACGCATTGCCCACACGAATATATCTGTGCTCATCACGGGTGAAAGCGGTTCCGGGAAAGAACTCTGCGCACGGGCTCTGCATCTGCACAGCCCGAGGGCCGAAGGCCCTATGGTTACGGTCAACTGTTCTGCCATCCCCGAAGCACTCCTTGAAAGTGAACTGTTCGGCCATGTACGTGGCGCTTTTACGGATGCTAAGAACGATCGAAAAGGTCTTTTTATTGCGGCCCAGGGCGGCACCCTTTTTCTCGATGAAATCGGCGAAATACCCCTGTCCCTCCAGCCGAAATTACTTCGCGCCCTGGAAGAAAGGTGTGTCAGGCCCGTGGGAGGAAACACGGAAATTTCCTTTGATGTTCGCATTGTGACTGCTACAAATCGTGACCTGGAATCCGCCGTTGAAGAGGGAACATTCCGTGAAGATCTTTTTTACAGGTTGAATGTATTTCAACTTGAAATGCCTCCCTTACGGTCAAGGGGCACGGACATTCTGCTGATTGCAAAACATTTTCTTGAATATTTTGCCTGCCGTCAGGAAAAAATCGTTAAGGAGATTTCAACCAGAGTCGCTGAAAAGCTTCTGGCCTACCCGTGGCCGGGAAATGTCAGGGAATTACGTAATGCCATTGAGCATGGCGTTGTCCTGGCCAGCTATGACACCATTGTTCCGGAAGATCTGCCCCGGAAAATTTGTTCCTACCAGGATGAACCGATTCTATCCGGCACCCACAATCCCACAGAACTTGTTTCCATGCAGGAGGTGGAGCGTCGTTATATACTCCATGTCCTCAAAACAACAGGTGGCAATCGGACATTAACGGCAAAGATCCTCAAGCTTGACCGAAAAACCCTTTATCGAAAACTTCAACTATTCAAAGTCGATTGATCCCCCCAGACTGAAATCCAGCCTATCTCTCATGGCATATGAATTGAGCCCTGTTCTTAGGGAGTTTATAGAAAATACGATACCCCACCTTGATGAGTTCCATATCGACTACCTGGAGGTCTTCATGTAAAAGGGGGTAGTTTTATTATGTAAATATTCGGCCAGCACCCCATCTTCACCTATTTGAGCCTGCTCACATAACATTAGTATGATGGGGCACTGGCCAAACATTTACATTACCAACCCGAATATTTG
>JASFYZ010000211.1:0-18956 GCA_045046665.1 Desulfobacterium sp. | reverse complement strand
TGTATCATGTCCCTGTGTTTGTGAGGGCTATCAGCCCCCATTTTTTTTTAAGGCGGATGAGAGCTGCTACTCTCTCCGCCTATTTTTTTATAAAAAAAGCCCTGATCCCAGGGCCATTTAATCTGATATATTTTGTTTTTGGTCAACCTATTCTGAAAATTTTTGCCTTCATCTGGTTATTTTATTGTGGCACTTAACACCAGCTCTGGGCAGGTAAAGGGTAGAATCCGCAGAAATCAGTAAAACAAAATGGGGTCAGACTTGTTTTTATGCAGGTCTGGCCCCATTCTTTTGGTTCTGGGCTATGATTCGTTGTTTTTTTGGATCAAATGGGAAAAAGTTGCATTTAGATCCTTATCTTGGGCCTTTCCGGGAGGGCTGATCGGCAAAACAAAGGTAAACTGGCTTCCTTTATCTTTCCCTTCACTTTCCACCCAGATTTTCCCGTTATGAAGTCCCACAAGCTTACGGCTCATTGCAAGCCCGAGCCCGGTTCCATTAAACAGTCTTTTTGAAGACATATCCGCCTGTTCAAATATGAAAAAAATTTTGCTTTGGTCTTCCGCTTTTATGCCAAGACCGGTGTCGGATATGGAAATTTGAATGAGCTTTATTTCATCATCCCATATTTTTTTTGGAAAACCCGGTTCTCCATCACTTGGAATCTGTAATTCAGAACCCGTGATTATCTTGGCAGTGAGAACCACGGAGCCGCCCGTGGGGGTGAATTTCACAGCATTGCTCAGAAGGTTCAGGACAATTTGTTTAAATTTTTCCTGATCTGCCTCTATCGTTTGCATATCGGGCTGAAGGTCCAATGTAAACATTATTTTTTTGCTGTGGGCAGATTCCAGGATCTGGTTTGCCACGCCTTGCAACGCCGCTTTGATACTGAACACGGATACTTGTAATTCCATGTGATCGGTTTCAATTTTTGCAAGCGCAAGAATCCCATTTACCAATGTTAGAAGCTGTTGTCCGCTTTCCATCACATGTTCTGTATACCTGATCTGTTTTTCATTCAGTTCTCCATGGGTCTGGCTTTTCATCAGTTGAGAAAAACCAATAATCGCGTTGAGCGGGGTAAGAAACTCGTGGCTCATATTGGCAATAAATCGACTCTTGGCAATATTGGCTGCCTCTGCCTGTTTCTTTGCACGTTGAAGTGCAGCAGCAATTTTTTTTCTTTCGGAGATTTCCTCAATACTGTGTTGAAGTTCTTGGTTGGATGCCTGAAAATTGTTTATCAGGTTGTTGAAAGACTTTGTGATTTCATGGAGTTCATCGTTATCTTTTTGTACTTCAGGGACATACGGTCCCCCTTGTTCAGCTGTCTGCATGGCGGTTTGGAATATGAAAATCCGGTCAAAGACTTGTCTGAGAAGCATCATGCCACCCAGAATAACGCACAGGACTGCCAGGACAGTTATAAGCTGCGTTATATTAATGGTGTCAGTCCTTTGGAAAAAAAGATAAACAACAGTGAGGACAGGGATAAGGAAAATCAGAGCTTCAATGATAACCAGTTTTTTTCTTAGCAGGCTGTTTCTAATATGGGATTTTTTAATGTCTATGGTTTCCATGGGTTTTCTCCTATTCAACAGCGGGTGTTAACCCCTTTAATACGAACAACACGTTTCACAGGGGGGCCTTGAACACCTTTATGGGTTTGGTCATTCCCTTTAACAGCTTTTCTCCGATAGGCTGGAAACGATACCGCTCCTGATGAATCGTTGTCAGCGTTGTTTCAGTAAAGAGAACCTGGAGCTTATCTGCAAGCCCACAAAGGCGAGCCGCAATATTGACCGTGTTTCCGATAACGGTATAGTCCTGGAAGAATTCATTGCCCAGACTGCCCAGATAAATATGGCCTGTATTAATACCGATCCCCACATTAAACATTTCGGATTTTCCTTCAGAGCCTGATTCTGATAACTCCTGGATGATCTCAAGCGCACATCCAAGAGCGTTGTCACCCATGTCTGGGCCATAAAATATCACCATGACCTCGTCCCCGTTGAGCTTTTCAATAATACCCTGATATTTTTTGATGATTTTGAGTTGTTTTCCAATATTGACATTGAGTTCGGCAAAGACATCTGAAGGGGCCATTCCTTCTGAAATCTGGGTGAATCCTCGAATATCTGAAAACAGGACGGTCACATAGGTATCTTGATCCAGATCCTCTGCCTGGGTGTGCTGGATTTTGTTTTCCACCATTTTCAGGGTGGGCAAAGAAACGTATCGAGACAGTTCAGCTTTTGTTTTTGCCAATTCGCTATAGAGGGTTTTAACACGTAGACAGGCTGCGACCCTTCCTAAAAATTCTCCTATTTCAAAGGGTTTGCGGATGTAATCATCTCCGCCCGTATCCAGACCCTCTATAACGTGTTTTTGCTCCAGCTCACTTGCCGTGATGTAGATGATGGGAATATAGGGTAAAGACGGGTTCTGTCGGATCCTGCGGCACACTTCATACCCATCCATTCCAGGCATCATGACATCCAGCAGGATCAGGTCCGGCGGGTTATTGAATACTTTATCAAGGGCTTCCTGGCCGTTTTTTGCAGACGTCACCTCATATCCTTTCGGGGTCAGGATATTTGTTAGCAATTCGATATTTAATGAGAAATCATCTACAACCAGTATTCTTACAGCCATATGGTTTATTTTATATCCTAATTTTTTTTCACTGACGATGGTTATATCGGGAAATGCCGTGACTTCATATATGTAAAATAAGAGATGGCGTAATGTCAAGACCCGGTGCAATATTTCCACTGAATTTATAGAAAACCGGCAAGAAAACTCCTGAGTCTTTAGTTCGGGGGGTGTTGACCCTATCAAGGGGTATTTAAATCTTAAAAGGATGGCATTGCATTTAAACCAGAAAAAAATACGACCGTGATTTTAAAAGGAGTGCCGTTTTGTTATGAGCCGAACCAAGAAGAAGAGTTATAGAAATTTCTGAAAATTTTGGTATCAACAAAGATACAAATCGAAAATTACTGGCAATACAGATGATTTTTCGGCATCCTTCATATGACCCCAAAAGTACTTTACAGTCTTTTGGCCCCCTTACAAATGGGGAATGATTTAAGAAAGTGTAAAGTATTTTTGAAGGATGCCGATTTTTCATATTCAAGTTGATAAAAACTTGGGGGATGGGCAAAAAACCCCAGAATCGGAACCCATCCAGCGTTTCTGTTTTAGGGTGTATACAGGGTCACCAGGCACCGGGTCTTTTCATCACTGAGGCTTTTCAACTGATGGGGGCTCTGGGAATTATACTTCATGTATTCCCCCGGCATCAGGGTATAAAGCTTACCGTCCAGGGTCAATCCCAACTGTCCTTCCATGACATAAACAAACTCTTCCCCTTCGTGGCGATAGTCAACGGGTTTATGCATCTGCCGGGACTCAATGGTGATCATGAACACCCGCAGATGCTCATTCTCCGCCCCTGGAGTCAGACTCTGGTAATGGTAATTGGCGGTTCGCCGGGTGTAGGCCTGGGCCCGTTCTCCGGCAAGCTTTGATTGCTCTTCATCATTTAAAAACGTACCCGCATCAATGTCAAACACTTCAGCCAGGGTGATCAACAGTCCCACCGAGGCGGTGGTCTGGTTGTTTTCCAGCTCTTTGATGAATTCCGGGGTACGGCCCACAGATTGTGCCAATACCTCCCGGGTCAAGCCATGAGCTCTTCTGATTCTGATGAGCCTGGAACCAAAATCGCCCCCCTGGGCGGACGTCCCTTCATTGTCCAGGGCATCGGCCAGGGATCTCAGGGAAATCTGTTTGATTTTTTCCGTAAACACAGGCAAAAAAAGATTCACATCCCCCACAATACCCATGTCGGCAAACTGGAAAATAGGGGCATTGGGGTCCTTGTTTACGGCCACCACGGTTTTTGCACCGGTGATGCCTGCGGTGTACTGCACGGCCCCGGAGGTGCCAAGGGAGATCAACAGCTCCGGCGAAACGGTTTTGCCGGTTTGACCAATGAGACGTTCTTCGTCAATCCAATGCCACATCACCGGGGGGCGGGTGGCCCCGGTTTCAGCCCCCAGGGCTGCAGACAGTTTCCGGAGGGTGGTAAAGCCTTCAATATTACCAAGCCCGGCGCCGCCCACCACAATTTTTCTTGCGGTTTCCAGATTTTTATCGGCCCTTGATTCCTTTTGGCAGGAAACAAAGGTGATCTGGTCACAGGTGGAAAGGGGTGTCACTGTCAGGGTTTCTGTCTCCCCACCGGCGTTTTTTATCTCCTTTCGGATAAAGGCATTGGGCTGCACCGTGATAAATCCGGTGATGGTGGGATTGGAAAATCCCAGCTGCGCCATGACTTCCCCCCCATGGGAGGGACATATGGCAATGATTTCCCCTGCATCATATTTAAAATCCATGCAGTCGGCAATCATGCCTGTGTGGCATATAGCGGCAGCCCGGGAACAGATTTCCCGGGGGATCACATGAAGGGGAAACAGACATACACAAGGATTTTTCTGCTGCACCACCCCGGCAAGCACCTGGGCTTCCTGCTCCGGTAGAATATATCCCCCTGTAGAAAGTTTAAGCGTTAATATTTTGTTCACTCCATGTTTCAAGGCCTGATCTGCGGCACTTTGTTCTTCTATAGCCTCTGGATTATGCGGGGTTTCTCTGCAGGTTATGACAAAAACGGTTTTACCACCGGTGAGGGCTGCCAATTTTTGTGCCCCTGCCAGTACATTAAGGCTGTTATTGAACAGCGCAGACGTTCTAAGATCTCCATATACCCAGATATCTTTTCCAGCCACACCAGGTTTATTGGGTTGTGTCTTTATATTTTTTGTCATGATTTAATCCACCAATCCTGCCTGTGATAGGGTCTGGGCCAGGGTCTCTGCGGCCTGGGCCACATCTCCGGCAATGAACTGACACTGTTTCTTAGCTTTGTGGGGATTTAAGGCCACAATCTTTGTGGGAGATCCCGGAAGCCCGACCTCATGGGCTTCAAGCCCCAGATCGGTGTGATCCCAGCGCTGGATTGATTTATTGTCAAAGGTATTTTCAATCTCATAAAGACCGGTGTAGCCATACTCGGTACCGCCATGGACAACGCTCATGGCAGCTGGACCGGTGATCTGAAATTGTTCCACAAATCCATCGGCCCGTCTTTCCACCGTGGTTTTGTCCATGTCCAGATCCATGACATCATGGACATTGGATATATAGGGAAGGGAAAGCATCTGGGCCGTCTGGGGTCCCACATGACCGGTGTCACTGTCCGAGGATCTGGTCCCAAATAGAAGCAGATCAAAGGGGGATAATTTTTCAATGGTTGCGCTCAACACCTTTGCCGTGGCATAGGTGTCAGACTCCCTGAACAGTGGATCACATGCCAGCACTGCCTGATGGGGGCCCATGGACATGGCTTCATACAGAGCGGAGCATGCAGATTCTGGTCCCATGGAGACCAGGGTCACGGTGCCATCATATTTTTGAGCTAATTCATTGGCCATCTCAATGGCTGGGCGGTCAAACAGGTTCAGGGTGGTATTCTTCCCAGCACCCTTTGTGCCCCAGCCCGCTTCCATCACGGCCTTTACACATACAATTATATTGAGTCCCATATCTTTTCCATATTCTTTGGAATCCTTCAGATCACTTTAAGACCATGTTACACTTTTTGGGAATGACTCACAAAAAACGTGATGATTACATCAACAAGTGTAAGTAGATCAGTGAAGGATTTGTGTTTTTTTGTTAATGGAGTTTGTGGATCAATTGGGTTTACGGGAGACTATACATCCTATCCAACAACCCATTCACCCACAAACCCATACACCCATTGACCCATTATTCAAGAACATTACGGGCAATAACCATGCGATGAACCTCACTGGTTCCCTCATAAATCCTTGTGATCCGTGCATCACGGTAATATCGTTCCACCCCATAGGCCTTGGAATATCCATATCCGCCATGGATCTGGACAGCCATGTCCGCCACCTGGCTTGAGGTCTCGCTGGCCATGAGCTTGGCCATGGCCGCTTCCTTGGAAAAGGGCTTTTTCTGATCCTTGAGTACCGCTGCTCGATACACCATGAGCCGGGCCGACTCCACCTGGGTGGCCATGTCGGCAATCATGTTCTGTATGGACTGATGTCTGGCAATGGGCACCTTGAATTGAATGCGCTCTTTTGCATACTTGATCCCTTCAGAAAGGGCTGCCTGGGCAATGCCCACGGCCTGGGCCGCAATGCCGATGCGGCCGGTATCCAGGGCTGCCAGCCCTATCTTTAATCCCATGCCTTCCTTTGCCAGAAGGTTTTCAGCGGGGATTTTGCAGTCACTGAGACGGATGGAGCACACGGGATTGGCCCGCATGCCGGAGAGATTTTCCTTTTCTCCCACCACAAATCCAGGGGTTCCCTTTTCCGCCACAATGACGCTGATTCCCCGGGGGCCAGCCGCCGGATCGGTGCGGACAAACATCACGCAGATGTCTGCAACACCACCATTGGTGACAAACACCTTATTGGCGTTGACAATGTAATGGTCACCGTCTTTGATGGCCGTGGCCTCAATGGCCGAGGCATCGGAACCGGCATTGGGCTCTGTGAGACAAAAGGCCCCGATTTTTTTCCCCGTGGCCAGATCCGGCACAAATTTATCGTGCTGGAAGGCATTACCAAATGCAAGGATGGGATAAAGGGCCACACTGTTGTGTACCGAGGCACACAATCCAAGGGCCGCGGCGGCCCGGGAGATCTCCTCAATAATGATAATATAGCTCACAGCATCCATACCAGCCCCCCCCAGCTCCCGGGGGGCCTGGATACCCAGATAACCCAGTTTGCCCATTTTTTCAATGACTTCCCATGGAAACCGACGATCTTCATCTATTTCTCTGGCAATGGGCATAATTTCCCGCTGGGCAAAGGCCCTGACGGAACTTCTCACAATGCGATGTTTTTCTGTTAAGAACGTATCCATATGATTACATAAAACTCCGAAAGTTAATTTTGATGAATCAATAAAAAATCAGGTGCTAATATCTTTTTTCAGCGAGAACATCGTTAAAATTATTAATGGTATTTTGCCGATTTTGATTTTTTACGGGAGCATTAATTTAAAAATACCGACAGCAGAGCCCCCGGCGGCTGCCCTGACCCCATTTTCCCCATTGATTAGGCCATAAGCATTTCTTTGAACTGTGCTTCTTCTAAAATGGTAACCCCCAGGGTCTGGGCCTTGGTAAGCTTACTTCCAGCGGATGCCCCTGCCACAAGGAAATCGGTTTTGGAACTGATGCTGGAGGTGACCTTGGCACCCAGATCCTGTAGCTTCTTTTTGGCATCGCTCCGGGTCATCTCCTCCAGGCTGCCGGTGAGCACCACAGTTTTACCCATGAATGGGCTTGGGGATGCTGTGTTCATCTCCTGGGCCATGCTTTCTTCTGGAGTCTCCATGATGTTCACCCCATTGGCCAGCAGTTGGTCAATGACCTGCCGGTTATCTGGATTGGCAAAAAAATCGTGCACTGCCGCAGCGGTTTTGGGTCCCATACCGTCAATGGATTCCAGGTCCACTTTTGATGCGGACATGATCCCTTCCAGGGTTTTAAATTGCCGATCCAGTAGAAGCGCAGCATTTTCTCCGGTGTGATCAATGCCAAGGGCAAACACAAATTTGGGAAGGGCAATGGTAGATGCTTGTTTTAATGCCCCAACAATGTTGGCGGCAGACTTGTCACCCATGCGATCCATGGCAGACAGCTCAGGTTTTTCCAGGGTAAACAGATCGGCAAAGGAAGAGATAACCTTGCGCTCCACCAATTGTTCCACCAGTTTTTTACCCAAGCCATCCACATCAAAGCCCCCTTTGGAGACAAAATGTTTGATGCGCTCTTTTATCTGGGCACTACAGGAGACATTGATGCATTTAATGGCAGATTCATCTGCCAGCCGTAACACAGGACTGTGACACACCGGGCAGGTGTCTGGCATGATAAAGGGTGTTTCATCACCCGTGCGGCGGGATGCCATGACTTTTACCACCTTGGGAATCACATCTCCGGCACGGATCACCACCACATGATCTCCCACCCTGACATCCTTGCGGCTGATTTCATCGGCATTGTGAAGGGTGGCCCGGGACACGGTGACCCCGGCAATGGCCACGGGCTCAAGGAGTGCCACGGGGGTAAGGGTTCCGGTGCGGCCCACCTGGACTATAATATTATTCACCACTGTGGTGGCTTCCTCAGCAGGAAACTTATAGGCAATGGCCCACCGGGGACTCCGGGTCTTCACCCCCAGCTCTTCCTGGTATTGGATGTCATCCACCTTCATCACCATGCCGTCGATCTCATAGGCAAGACCGTGGCGCATGGCTTCAAGTTCCCGGTAATATGAGAGCACCTGCTGTATGGACAGTCCCTGCTTTACCAGGGGATTCACCGGAAATCCTATGGTTTGAAGGGTGGCAAGCATCCCGCCATGGGAGTCAAATTTAATCCCCTGGCAAAGCCCTGTGCCATAGACGTAGATAGAAAGGGGCCGGGAAGCAGTGATCCTGGAATCCAGTTGTCTAAGCGAACCGGCAGCCGCGTTGCGGGGGTTGGCAAACAGCGGCAGATCTTTTTTAAGTCGCTGGCGGTTGAGTTCCATGAAATCCTCTGCCTTAATGATCACCTCACCTCTGACCTCCAGCAGATCAGGAAGGGGGGCGTCCGGGGTGGCCATCAGTCTCAGAGGAATGGCCCGGATGGTCCGAATATTGTCGGTGACCACCTCTCCCACAACCCCATCCCCCCGCGTGGTGGCACGGGTTAAAAGTCCCTTTTCATAGCGCAGCTCAATGGCCACCCCATCCATTTTGGGCTCCACTATGTAGGACAGGGGCACATCCTTTAAAAGACGCAGGACCCGCTTATGAAATTCCACCATATCACCATCGGAAAACGCATTGTCCAGGCTCAGCATGGGAATGGAATGGGGGGCACTTTCAAATGCCTCCAAAAGTGCTGCTCCCACCCGGCGGGTGGGGGAATCCGAGGCGGAAAGTTCGGGGAATTCTTTTTCAATTTCCAGAAGCCGGACCATCATCTGGTCATATTCGGCATCGGAAATTTCCGGATCATCCTTTGTATGGTAAAGAAAATTATGGCGGTTCAATTCCCGCTGGAGGTCCAGGGTCTCTTGTTTTAAAGCATTGTCCATGAGCTATTTGTATTCCCTGATTTTTAAATAGGTATGTTATTTCGGACTCATTTGTTAAAGCCAAGTCCTATTTTTGGCATCCTTCATATCTCCCCCAACGAACTTTACAGCCTTTTGGAAAAAAGCCCTTGTAAATGGGAAGCTTTTCTAAGAAAGTGTAGAGTACTTTTAAAGGATGCCCTATTTTTGATGACAAAAATCAATAACAGCATCGGCCACCTGTTGTCTGGCAGAGCCAAAGGCCTTGGATTTAAAGGCAGGTTTCCATTGGGTCTTAGAAAGCTCATCAGACACCACCAGAAGGGCAACCAGTTCCACTTTATGGTGGGCAGCCACGGCAAACAGGGCAGAGCACTCCATTTCCACAGCCCTGGCTCCTTTGGAATGAAAAAAAGCCACTTTTTCTGCTGTTTCCCGGTAGATGGCATCCGTGGTCCAGATGCATCCGGCTTTAACCGGTATTTGCTTTTCCCCAAGGAGTTGGGTTAATTTTTCACTGAGGCCAGGGGAGGTGGATGGGGGAGAGGGGACAGGTATCACAGGGTAGGGTTCTGTGCAGTCCATGTAGTTCTGGGAGGTGCCCTCGTGGGAAATGGCGGCATGGGGCATGATAATGTCTCCGATTTTCATTTCCGGTGAAATGGAACCACACCAGCCAATAACAATGATCTGACGTGCCCCCCGGGCAATGAGGGATTCCAGAAGCATCACCGCATAAGGCGCTCCTATGTAGGGGCCTGCAAATACGGCTATTTTTTCATCCCCTGAAGTTTTACCGGACTTTTTTCCCGGCACATCCTTTTCCATGCTTTCCTTGGAAGGGCGTTCCCTGATATCCAGGTTCTTTTTCTGTTGTTCCTGGCTTGGACATGTCTTGACATTGGGGGGCTGGGCCGGGAACAGCTCACCCATGAAAAAAGATCTGGACCGGGGTTGGCCCAGACTTTTTTTAATATACCTGACATCGGGTACCGTGCTGACCATTACGGCCAACGCCCCTACATCTGGTGCCTTTCTGGCCCCCAGCGGGGGGACCAGGGAAGGGCTATTCAGGTCCGACAACGTCGGCAAGCTCATCCTTAACCTCATCAATTATGTCATAGATCCACATCACATCTTCCATGGCGAGACGACCCGCCTTGGAAGGTGCCCGGTCTGTACCATCTTTTTTCTTTAAGATTCTGGGCCCGATCTGAAGCTTTGCTTCGCCACCGGCGTATTGATGAATGGAGAGCATCAAGCCGGTCTCTTCACACTTCCATTCCTTTAATGTTTTATCTTTTTCAGGATCATAACCAGCCATATTTAAAACTCCTTAAACTATATAATTTTTATATCAGTGTAAAATCTGCAATGTTCTGGAACAGTTCCGCCACAGAGGAGAGCAGTCCCATGCGATTTTGCTTCACGGCCTCATCATCCACCATGACCATTACCTCATCAAAAAAGGTGTCCACAAAGGGCCTTAAGGTGGCAATTTCTTTTAAAGCCTTTTCATATTCCCCGGTCACGGTGAAGGATTTAACACTTTTTCCCACCTGCTGACAGGCAGTGTTCAGGGCTTTTTCCGATGCATCTTCAAATAGGGATTCATCCACTGGCAGGGCTTTCTGGATACCCGCTTTTTTAAGGATATTCACCACTCGCTTAAAGGCAATGGAAAGGGGTTCAAAATCAGGTTCCTGGCGCATGGCATCCAGGGCCTTGATTCTGAGCAGACTATCAGGGACATTATCAAAGGAGACGGCAAGAGCTGAGTTCACCGATTCCCGGGAATAGCCTTGTTCCACCAGCATATTACCCATCCGGCCCATGATAAAGGCCAGAACCTTGTCTGCGATAAGTGCTCCTTTTGCTTCATCAGCCAGATACAAAGAGACCCCTTTTGCCACCAATTTCCTGAGTGGAAAGGTAAACCCTGCTGCCAGCATAATCTGAACAATACCAATGCTCTGGCGACGCAGGGCATAGGGATCAGAGGCTCCGGTGGGCACCAGATCAATGGAGAAGCAGCCGCAGATGGTATCCATTTTATCTGCCAGGGCCAGGAGTTTGCCGGTGACTGATTCCGGCAGCTCTGCACCGGCATGAACCGGGCGGTAGTGCTGCTCAATGGCACCTGAAACTTCGCTGTTTTCTCCTTCTTTTTCTGCATATACCCGGCCAATCACCCCCTGGAGCTTGGTGAACTCAATGACCATTTGACTCACCAGATCCGCTTTGCAAATCTGGGCGGCCCGAACTACATCTGTCTTAAGGGTCTCATTGCCATCTGGATATGTAAGGTCGGTGAGACAGGCACCCAGGATCTCCAAGCGTTGTCGTTTCTCATACATGGAGCCAAGGCTTGCCTGGAAGGTTACCTTTTTAAGTTTCTCGGCAAAATCATCCAGTGTGGATTCACGATCCACCTTGTAGAAGAACTTGGCATCTGCCAGGCGTGCCCGGATCACCTTTCCGTGGCCTGCTGCCACCAAATCCATATCCGTTGCCAAGGTGTTGTTCACGGCAATGAAACAGGATTTTAAAGCGCCCTTGGCATCGGTGAGGGCAAAGTATTTCTGATGTTCCCGCATGGCCGTGATCAAGGCCTCGTCGGGTACTTCCAGAAAATCTCCATCAAATCGTCCCAGCACAGGATAGGGATACTCCACCAAATTGGTGACAATGTCCACCAGCTCAGCGTCTTCTAAAATGTGGCAGTCATGGGTTGCCGCCACCTTTTCAATCCCTTGAACCAAGAGGGCTTTTCGTTCCTCAATGTCAACAATAATCCCTTTGGAACGAAGCAATTCCCGATACTCCCCAGGGGATGCCACGGGAAATTTGCCCGGATGCATGAAAAAATGGCCAAACACCTCATTGGATGAGGTGATATTACCCACAGTGAAGGGAATCACCGTCTCCCCCAAAAGGGCGGTTAAAGAGATGATGGGCCGGGCAAAGCTGATGGAAAGGCTACCCCAACGCATGCGTTTGGGAAAGGGGATGCCAAGAATAAGGCCCGGCAGGGCCTCTGCCAAGATGTCAACGGCAGACAGGCATGCTTCCTCTTTAATGGCAGTAAGGTATTCCCCTTTTTCTGTTTGGGTGATGGTCACCTCAGAAAGGGGAACGCCCGCTTTTTGTGCAAATTTTTCTGCGGCAATGGTGGGCTTGCCGTCTTTGTCATATCCCACCCGGGCCGGGGGACCCATGACCGTGGATGTCTTTGCTGTCTGGGCATCTGCCACATTGTCAATGATCAGGGCAAGCCGTCGGGGGGTACCATACACCCTTGGGGCACCATGGTTGATCCGGGCTTTAACCATGGCCGAAAGAAGGCTTTTCCGGAATGCGGTAAGGGCGGGAACAATATATCCGGCGGGGATCTCCTCCGCTCCGATTTCAATTAAAAGATCACTCATGATTACACCTGTTTGTCCTGTTTTAAAAGGGGATAGCCAAGGGATTCTCTCTGGGCCACATAGGCTTTGGCGCACTCCCTTGCAATGTTTCTGATTCTTCCGATGTACCCGGTCCGTTCGGTGACGCTGATCACCCCCCTTGCATCCAGGAGATTAAAGGTGTGGGAACATTTCAGGCAGAATTCATAGGCGGGCAGCACCAGCCCCTGCTTGATAATGCGAAGGGCTTCGGTCTCATATTTGGAAAAGAGATCAAACAGCACATCGGTGTCTGCCACCTCAAAGTTGTAGGTGGACTGCTCCACCTCCTGCTGGTGATAGACATCGCCATAGGTGATGGTGTCGTTCCACATGAGGTCGTACACACTGTCCACGCCCTGGAGATACATGCAAAGCCGCTCCAGACCATAGGTGAGTTCCACGGAAATGGGGCTGAGTTCCAGACTTCCTGCTACTTGGAAATAGGTGAACTGGGTGACTTCCATGCCGTCCAGCCACACCTCCCAGCCAAGGCCTGAGGCCCCCAGGGTAGGAGATTCCCAGTCATCCTCCACAAAGCGGATGTCATGATCCAGGGGATCAATGCCAATGCATCTTAAACTGTCAAGATACAGCTTTTGTACATCGGCGGGGGAGGGTTTAAGCAGCACCTGGAACTGATAATAGTGCTGGAGTCGGTTGGGGTTCTCTCCATACCGACCGTCCGTGGGACGACGGGAGGGTTGAACATAGGCCACTTTCCATGGTTCCGGCCCCAGTGATTTCAAGGTGGTTGCATGATGAAAGGTGCCAGCCCCCACTTCCTGGTCATAGGGTTGGATGATGACACAGCCCTGATCTGCCCAGAACTTTTGCAGATTTAAAATTACTTCTTGAAAATTCATAGTCTTATCACCTTTAAAAAATCATTATGCCTTTGGGATCAATTGCCGCCTCTAAAAGGTGGGCCTGACCCTTGTTTATCAGTATGTCTTGCCATTGCGGTTTCAACTTGTTCATGTTGGAAACCGTACCAATGGCCCAGAGACATCCTCCGCCGCCAGCTCCGGTGAACCGGGCACCGCAATCCATGGCCGTTGCTACCTTGAACAGAGCCTGTCCGGTGTCATCCAGCACATCCGGTGTCATGTCCAGGCGGATGCGGGTTTCCTGGTTCATCAACACTGCTGCCCGGTGAAAATCCTGTGCTTTAACCGCACCTGAAAAGTCAACGGTGAGCGCTGCAATCCGTTTCCATTTATCACGATTTTGCCCGGAAAGGAACTGGTTTACCCATCTTTTGTTGATATCACTGGACACATGGGGAATGCCGCAATAGGCCATAAGGATGTTTTCATTCAGGGCGGTGAGTTCCTGATTATGGGAAAAAATGGGTTCCTGCACAGCGGCCGGATGTCCGTTTTTAACGGTCCAATGCCATTGATTGACCCCACCGAATGCGGCGGCCAGTTGATCCTGTTGGCCGCAGGGAACCCCTGCCACACTGGATTCTATGTGGTGGGCAATGCTGGCAATGGGGCCAGGCTCCACCGCATTGCCCAGGGCTTCATTAAAGGCAGCCACCATGGCAACAGCGGCGGCAGAAGAGCCCCCCAGAGCACTTCTTGGCGGTGATGAAGAGTCAATGTGTACATGTACGCCATGGCCGTTGAAAAATCCTACCACGGCAAACATCAGCCCCATGGGATGGGTAAAGGGAACCGTTTCTGCCTCAAATTCGGCACTGTCAAATCCCCGGGAGGAAACCTTAATGTGACCTGTGCGCCAGGGGGACAGGGTGACGGTGGTTCTAAGATCCAGGGCTATATTAAAAGTGCTGGGGTTCAAGTGAGCCAGGGGAAGAAAAAAGGTGCTGATATCGAGGGTGCCACCAAGGTCAATGCGGCAGGGCACGGAAACGGTGATGGTTTTTTTTTCAAGTATGGGTTTAAAATTCATCTAAATCTCGTGTTTGGGTATTTGGGTAAATCAATGTCTCAGACGTCGGAGCACTGTCAAGCTTTTCATCTCCCGCCCGATATGGCAGGGGATAAAGGATTCCAGCAGTAGCTGGCCTTCCTTAATGGCCTCCGGGGAAAATTTAAGTCGTTCCGCCCGTCCAATATCACTGCCATTGATCCAGAATAATTGTTTTAACGTTCCCTTGGACACGGTGATGCCATGGCGGATGGAACCGGTACCGCAGTTATTGCAGACGAGTCGGCCCTCGGCAAAATCAAAGGTGATACGTCCCTGGGCAATTTTATCAATGGGCGTTTCACAAATGCCACAGCAGGAAAGGTTGGGACTGAACCCGGAGATGCTCATGAATCGTATCTGGAATAGAAGACTGAGGGCCTGGGCATCCACGCTGCCACGATTCAACCCATCAAGAACATGGAACAGCAAATCATAAAGCGCATGGTCTTTTCGACCTTCCTCCATCCATGCATTTACCATCTCCAGCCAGTAACTGGCATACCCGGTATTCACGGCATTGGTGCGTATCCTGGCAAAGGCGGTTTCAATGTCCACATTGTTTAAGATGGGCAGGCGATTTTTGCGTTTGGGCCAGGTGCACTGGATATTCATCACAGTAAATGGGTCCAGGGCACCGGCAAAGCGTTTGACACTTAGCTTAGCGTTTTTGGCCATCACCGACAGTCGGCCCATGCTTCGGGTGAAATAGGTGATGATTAGATCATGGTCCCCATATTCAACCCGCCGGATCAAAATGGCATCTGTGGAAAAAGGATCCATATTAAATTTCCAGTAGAACAGTTGCAATCATAAAGTAGCAATAGACGCTGACAATATCCACGGATGTGGTGACAAAGGGGCCTGTGGCAACGGCGGGATCAATATTAACCTTTTCAAAAAGCATGGGAACAAGGGAGCCCACCAGGGCAGCTACGGACATGGACGTGAACACGGCAAGGCCTACGGAAAAGGCAAGTTGCAGGGCAAGGGGTTCATAGTTGAAGCGCACCTTGGCCACCACTCCGATGAAAATTCCATAAACAATCCCGAGAATCACACCAATGGCAAGCTCTTTTCCCACCACAGACACCAGATCGCCGGTATCAATTTTCCCTGTGGCAATTCCCCGCACCACAATGGTGGAGGACTGTGTGCCGATGTTGCCCCCCATGCCCATGATCACCGGGATAAAAGCGGCAAGAAAGGCATATTGCTGGAGGCTTTCCTCAAAATTACCGATGATGAAAAAAGCGGCAAGGCCTCCCAAAAAGCTGGTGAAAAGCCATGGTAGACGAATTCGGGTACCCCGAAGCACGGTCTGGGTTTCAATGTAGTCTTCCCCCACACCGGCCATTTTCAAGATATCCCCGGTGGCCTCTTCGCTGATGATGTCAATGACGTCATCCACGGTGACAATACCCACGAGGTAGTTGTCATCATCCACAACAGGGACTGCCAGATAATCGTACCGGGCCACCAGTTGGGCCACGTCTTCCCGGTCGGTGTAGGTTTTTACCGATACGATGTCCCGGGTCATGAAATCTTTCAGCGGTTTTTCCGGATGGACCACCACCAGTTGCCTCAGGGAACTCACCCCCACAAGCTTGCCATAGGCGTCTACGACATAGACATAAAAGGGCATTTCTACATCAAGGAATTCATTTTGCAACGCCTCAATGACATCCCGGGCACCCATGTCTTCTTTCAGGGCAATGAAGTCCGGCACCATGATGCTGCCGGCACTGTCTTCGCCATAGCTCATGAGGTGCTCCACTTCCAGGGAGTCTTCGTTGTTCATTTTTTCCAGGATGGCATCGGCAATCTTTTCTTCCAGGTGTCCCAGAAGTTCCGCAGCATCATCGGCGGCCATGTTTTCAAAAACATCCACCACTTCCTCAATGGGCATGTGGTCCATGATTTCCAGAAAAACCGTCTCTTCCAGTTGGGAAAACAGCTCCCCTTTTTGTTCGGAATCATCCATGAGGTTAAACATGTTGATTCGATTTTCACTGGAAAGGTCTCTAAAAACCAGGGAAAGGTCTGCTGCATGGGTTTTCTTAATTATATTCTGAAGGGATTTGGTTGCGCCACGTCTCAACAGCCGTTTGACGCTCTCTGCAAGTATTTTATGTCGCTCTTTTTGCATCAATTAACCTCTGTTATAAAGCCGAAACCCCCAAAAGCAAGAATGGCGGGTATTGTAGATATCTTGGAAAAACATATTTTTTCAACCGATTAATATTATTGCTGTTTCATGGGGTGTCTAAAAAATTAGGGGCTTAGAGCATATGTTTAACGTAGGATTTTTCTCTTAACTCTTTGATCCAGACCCTGAATTTCTTTTCCACGATGTCATTGTATAATTTTTTTGAAATCTCATCTGAAACAGATTCCAGGGGCTTTGGGCCTCCATCTTCAATGGCTTGCGCAAAGAACATTTGATATCCCAGGTCGGTCTGGATAAACTCTGTGTGCTCACCTGTGGCAAGGTCCTTGACAGCATCGGCAATTTCTCCAGACAGGGCATCCAGGCTGAGAAGTCCAATTTCCCCTCCATCTCCGGCGTTGGGTGCCTGGGAGTATTGCCTGGCAACCTCACCAAAGGACTGGCCGGAGATCAGGGCCGCGTTCACCTCATTAAATTTCTCCTGGACAAGGACGTCCACGGCCAAGGCACCTCCGGAAATCAATATGTTTTTAAGGTAAATCTTTTTTGTGCCCGCATAGATCTCAGGATGGGCATCATAATAGGTTTTAATGTCTTCATCTGTGATGATCACCTTGGATTTAACACTGAAGTTGATCAATTTGGGGCGTAAAATTTCTTCCCGGATTTTTTTCCGATAGGCTTTAAACGTCAGCCCTTCCTGTTCCAGGGCTTTTTCAAGATCCTCCTGGGTCATCATCCGGGAACGCTTGAGTTGCTCAATGGCATTGTCCACCTCTTTTTCAGAAACGGTGATCCCCAGTTTTTTTGTCTCCTGATCGGTGATTTTACGGTCTACCAGATTATTGAGCATTTCCTGCTTCATCTTAAACAGTGTTGCATCTATTTTTTCTTGGGAATACCCGGATGAGGCCAGTTTTTCTTCATAGGGTTTAATGGCCTTGTTCAGTTCGGAAAGGGTAACAATATCCTCGTTTATAACCGCAGCTACGCGATCCACAATCTCGGCAGAGGCCATGGGTGCCATTAAACAAATAAAAAACAAACAATAATACACAAAGAGGTATTTTTTTACCATATGGGTTATAAACTCCGTTTTTACGTGTGGATTGTGGATCTCAAGCTGGGTCTTTGGGTTTTGCCAAGGAGGAAATACGACTCCTGGATGGAAAACCATAAACACTGTGTATTATCACGAGAAACCGTCTCTTTCAAGATTTTTTTATGTGATGATCAAGGGGAACGGGGTCAACAGCTATCCCTATGGTGATCAAACTCAGATCAATTCACCCGGGTGGCAATGATCTTTAAGATTTTTCGGGTCTCCACCAGGGCCTTGGTTATTTTTTTAATCCGGGCACCCACGGTTATTTTTAACACATTTTCCGATGTGAATTTGTGGGGCAGGGCAATCTCTGATACGGCCCCGGCAAGGGCCGAAGAATTTTGCTGGTGAAGATCCGAAAACACCATGGAGATGCTGGTGTTGGTAATATCCATTTTTTTAACACCCGCTTTAACGCTGAACACCCGCAGCATGATTTTAAAAAGCATATTTACGGCCTCTTCGGGTAATTTGCCGAATCGGTCAATGAGTTCCTTTTGCATGGCCAGCACCTGGGCGGGTTCGGTCATCTGGGAGAGCCGCCGATAAACGGTGAGGCGCTGCTCAATGGACTGGACATACTCATCTGAAATATGGGCGGACATGGCAATGTTGATTTCCGGCTCCAGGGCTTCCACCACCGGGTTTCCTTTGAGATCGGACACGGCCTCATCCAGAAGTTTTAAAAACATATCATATCCCACCGCAGCAATGTGGCCGGATTGGGCACCCCCCAGGGCTGAGCCAGATCCACGGATCTGGAGATCCTTCATGGCAATCTGGAATCCCGATCCCAGATCCCGGTGCTCCATGAGGGCGGCCAGGCGTTTTTTTGCATCCCGGGTGAGGCGATTTTCGTCGGGGACAAACAGATAGGCATAGGCCTGGTCTTCCCCCCGGCCTACGCGCCCCCGGAGCTGATAAATTTGGGCCAGGCCAAAGCGATCCGCCTTATTGATGATCATGGTGTTGGCCGATGGGATATCTAATCCAGACTCCACAATGGTGGTGCACACCAGAAGATCTATGTCTCGATTGATAAATTGAAGCATCACCTTTTCAAGGTTACTTTCCGAAAGCCTGCCATGGGCCACCCCAAGTCTTAC
>JASFYZ010000210.1:0-8374 GCA_045046665.1 Desulfobacterium sp. | reverse complement strand
TAAGCCTTGAGCTGGATGATTTGCTGCTGCCTTATATCTTTGATGTCTCAATCCACCATCAAATCAGCAACCCGGACCTCATCGCCCATATTTCCCGTGTCGGCAAAACATTCTATACCCGGCAAATCATAATACCACCGCTTCCACGGTAAGGAACAGACCAAAGATTTCATTGGGGATCAATGCCTCCGAAAAAACCCTGTTTCCATAAATAACCCATCTGATCCCCATCGTTCATGTAGACACTGACCTGAGCATCATCAACGGCACATTTGATGGTGGTGTAACCATTTTCCTTTTCAAGATAGAACACTTCATCAAGGTGCATGGCATTGAGGAAATCCGGAGAGTGGGGCTGTCACAGCTTCTCACTTCCCGAAACCCACGGCTCCCACCCAGCTTCACCTATTTGGGCCTGCTCACCTAACATTAGTATGCTACGCAGTCCCAAATAGGCGAATATGGTGCACCTTTGCCCTCAGGCACCGTTGGCCAAGGCAAGTTCCGTAAGTTCCTCCGCCGGGATATGACACATAATATAATGGCCATTATCCAGTTTCTGCATCTTTGGCTCTTCTCGTTCACAGATGCTGCCACCATCGGGAAGATGGCTTCTACGGGGACACCGGGTATGAAAATGACATCCAGTGGGTTGATCCAGGGCGCTTGGTACATCCCCTTCCAGGCGACTATATTTTTTCTTGGCCAGAGGATCGGGCACAGGCACCGATGCCAGAAGAGCTTCGGTGTAGGGGTGATATGGGGGAGGGTAAATGGACTCCACCGGACCATACTCCACAATCTGACCCAGATACATCACGGCAATATAATCAGAGATGAACCGCACCACACTTAAATCATGGGCGATGAAAATCATTGTGGTGCCAAGCTCCTCTTTGATTTCGTTCAAGAGGTTCAACACCGCCGCCTGCACCGACACATCAAGAGCAGACACCGGCTCATCACAGATCACAAGATTGGGTTGGATGGCCAGAGCCCTGGCAATGCCCACCCGCTGTTTTTCACCACCGCTGAGCTGGCGGGGAAGTCTGTCATAGTAATATTCATCCAGCTTAACTGCCTTAAGCAGGCGTTTGGCCTCAGCTTTAACCTGTCCTGATGGAACTGTCTTAAATTTTTGCATGGGTCGCGCAATCTGTCGCCCCACGGAAAAAGAGGGATTCAAAGTGGAATCGGGATTCTGGAACACCATCTGTAGCTCTTTAATAACCTCACCGGTTCTCTGGGAGACAGGGTCTGAAATATCAATGCCCATGAGCGTTACTTTACCCCCGGAGATCTTTTCAAGGCCCAGAAGCCCTTTAACCAGGGTACTCTTGCCGCACCCGGATTCCCCCACAATACCAAAGGTAGAACCCTTTTTAATCTCCATGGAGATGCCGTCAACAGCCTTGATATATCGTTTTTTTCCAAATCCCAGGGTCTCCATGAGTGACCCGGTGCGATGATCATAGTAAACCTTCAAATCTTCCACCGAGACGATGATTTCATCGGACCCATCAGACATGGCATCAAAGGTTTCATCGGATCGGTCCAATTTTTTTCGCTTGCCCCTGACATATTCATTCCAGGGCACGGAGAGGGGTTCATCTCCCAGGAAACATCGCGTTTTATGTGCGCCACCCAGCTCCACCAGATCAGGGTGTTTCACCGGGCATTTATCTTTCAGGCCGACGATACCTTCTCCTGCCATGGACCTTTTCAGCCAGTCACACCGGGGGGCAAAGATACAGGAGTCGTGGTTTCTCTCGGAAGGCTGGGGAACCCTTCCCCTGATGGACCAGAGGCTTGCAAATGAAAGATCATCGGAAAGTCTGGGGATACAGCACAAAAGTCCCCGGGTATAGGGATGGGCAGGCTTTGCAAAAATATCAGTGGTCAACCCGGTCTCCACCATCTCTCCGGCATACATCACACAGATGCGGCTGCTCACCCGGGCCACCACCCCAAGGTTATGGGTGATAAAGATAATGCCGGTATTGTAATCTTTTTTAAGATCTTCGATGAGATCCAGCACCGCTGCCTCCACCGTGACATCCAGGGCAGTGGTGGGCTCATCCATGATCAAAAGAGACGGATTATTCAGCATGGCCATGGCAATGACTACCCGCTGCTGCTGCCCCCCAGAAATCATGTGGGGATATCGTGTCATCACATTGGCTGCATCGGGCATGTACACCCGATCCAACATTTTAATACTCTTTTTTTCAGCATCGGCGTAGGAGATATCGTGGTGGGTGGTCAACACTTCACACAGCTGGGAACCAATGGTTAAAGAGGGGTTCAACGCCTGCATGGGGTCCTGATAGACAATGGAGATCTGATTGCCACGAATCTTTTGCAGCTCTTTTTTGTCCGTGCCCACCAGCTCCTTTCCCATGAATTTGATGCTGCCCCCCACCACCTTTCCATTGGAACCCAGGAAGTCCAGGATACCAAATGCAATGGTGCTCTTACCGCAGCCAGATTCACCCACAATGCCAATGGTCTCTCCGGGGTAAATGGTAAAATTTACCCCACGCACGGCAGGGATGTCTCCCTTGCGCGTCTCGTAGGAGATGGCAAGATCTTTTACTTCAAGGACAGGACAGGACTCATCGGATCTGGATTTTTCCATATAAAAATAACCACCATGGCAGCAGGAAACTGCCTTAACAAAGTATTATGCCCCGGTGATAACAACTCATTTTTTCCGGAGTTTTCACATATTCCTCCATGCCTGCCGAACATAACAAATCACAAACAAGCATAGGGCGCATTCCAATTTTTCATCACTGGTACCGTGACATCTCTTCCCGAAGACCATCGGCCAGCAAATTCAATCCCACCACCAGGGAGGCAATGGCAATGGAGGGCCACATGGATGCCCAGGGACTTCCAGAAAGGATGAACTCCCTTCCCTTGGCCACCATGCTGCCCCAGTCTGGAGATGGTGGCGGCATGCCAAGCCCCAGAAATCCCAATGTTCCCATGGCAAAAATGGCATATCCCACCCGGAGCATGGCATCAATGATAATGGGACCCTTGGCATTGGGCAGAATCTCCACAAACATGATGCGCAGCGCACTTTCCCCCCGGGTCTCGGCAGCCCGGACATAATCCTTGGTTTTAATGTCCAGGGTCAAGCCCCGCACAAGCCTTGCCACTCCCGGGGTTCCCACAATGGCCACGGCAAATACCACATTCACCGCCGAGGACCCAATGGCAGCCACAATGATGAGATAGAGGAGAATCACCGGCACCGACATCATGGCATCCAGACAGCGCATGATAACTTCATCGGCCCATCCCCCCTTGTAGCCGCTGAGCAGTCCCAGATAGGAACCCAGAAGCAGTGATGCAAAAACTCCAAGAATGGCAGTGCCACCAGGAATCCATATTTTATCATTCACCGGTAAAATTATCAGTACAATGCGGGCACCATAGACGATGCGGGACCAGAGATCCCGGCCCAATTCATCGGTTCCCAGAATATGGGTGGTGGACGGTCCCTGGTTGGGTGCTTTCCAGTCCTGCTCCATGGGACCATAGGAGGTCACCAGGGGGGCAAACAAGGCCACAGAAAACCAGAAAACAACCATAATCAGGCCCACCATTGCTGTTTTAGATGACCACAGCACGGAAAACGTTTCCATAAATTTATTTTTTTTCAGTTGCTCTTCACTCATATTTTTCCTGTTGACTCAGATTGGGTTTCAGAGACATGGGTATATTTTACCGTGAAATCGTTGTTCCGGAATCCAACATGACCCTCTTGATTTATCCCCAGAGTGGCCGATGTTATGACCCCCCCCCGGAACAACATGGCCTTATTGATCTATCACGAAAATCTTATTTTGGGATTTAAAAAGGTATACAAGATATCTGCCACCAATTGTGTTCCCACGGCGATGAGAACCATGATCATGGTCCCTGCCTCAATGGCGTTGACATCCTTGTACAGGGCAGAATCCAACAGGTACTGACCCAACCCGGGATAGCCAAAAACCACCTCCACAATGACGATACCGCCCATGAGCCAGTTCACATGGAGCATGATAACCGTGATGGGAGCAATGAGGGCATTTCTTATGGCATGTTTCCATATCACCGTAAAATAGGGAAGGCCCTTAAGAAACGCCGTCCGAATATAGGCGGACTGCATCACCTCTGCCATGCTGGCCCGGGTGATGCGAAGTACATAGCCAAGCTCGATAAGGGTGAGCGTCAATACCGGCAGCACCAGCATGTCCGGTCGTTGCCAGGGCGCTTTTTCACCAAAAACGGTGGCACCGGGCACCAGATCCAGCCAATGGGACAAAATCAAAATCAAAAAGATACCCGTGGCAAACTCTGGAATGACAGAAAAAGACATCCCCACAATGGATAAAAACCGATCCTTGAACGACCCCACCTTAAGCCCTGCGATCACCCCTAACAACAATGCCAGGGGCATGACAATGACAAAGGCAATCCCCGCCAGGACCAGGGAGTTCCGAAGCCTCACATAAATGCTTTTACTCACCGGCCTGCCGGTACGAATGGAGACCCCGGGATCTCCCCGAACAAATCCTTTTTTCAGGGGAATATATTTTGACGGTCCCCCCGTGGTTTTTTGCCACCCCGAGCCTGCTGTAAAGGTCCACACTTCTTTTCCAGAACCCTTTTCCCAGAGGACAGCATGGTTGGCACGATCCAGGCCCCAGAAAAAGCTGTTTCCATCCTTGTCCGTTTTCCAGCGCTGGTTATCTGTTTTTTTGGTGATGGTGCCGTCAAGTGCCCGGAGATCTGCGACAATATTGTCGCCATCAAGGGTCCAGCGCACCAGGGTACCATCGGATTCTTTAACCCACCACTCTTCAAACCCGGTGTCTGTGGTTATACGCTTAAGGGGCATCTTGACCTTTCTTGCTGCATGCCAGTCACTGCCGGTGAGCCAATACAGATATCGCGTGGTCATGGGCTTATCAAATCCCATCTGGGCCAGAAAAGAAGCCTCCTGTTCTGGTGTGATAAAGGCACCCAGTATATTTTTTGCGATATTACCCGGTGATGATTCCACAATAATAAAAACAGCAACGGAGACCACAAACATGGTCAACAAAAGAAGAAAAAACCGTCGTACAATAAATTTGGCCATAGAAATCTCTGTTTAAAGATTAACCGTTAAAATAGACTATCCACCCCATCTCGTTTGTTATAAGGAATAACAAATGAACAATGATATATAATCCATTAATATGAATTTCCGAAAAAGCAGGTCTAAAACAATACGCCTTTTTGACCATGATGTTCAGTGCAATAAAAATTTGGGCTTGACCATAACGTCGGCCGTCTTTTAATAGAATTTTAATAATAAAAAACAAATCCTGTCATTACGGCATCTTGCGATGACTAAAATTCTATCTCCCGTATAGTGGCCCACCTTATGACCAACCCCAAAAATTTATTCTCTTGAACGGATAAAGTTAAACAAACTTTCCCACAAAAAGCAACCCCTCTTATGATATTCTTTCACATAAAAATAAAATATCAGTTACGCACTTAGAAATATCAATAAAGATGCCATGTGGGTTGTATTTCAGATTATCTTCTGTCAATCTGGGATAAAAATGAACGGCATAATGCCGTCCCTGGCACCACCAACTGATCGGGATGGCAAAGATTAAGGGCAAACATAAAAATACAGAAATAGGAAAGGGGAAAATAAACAATGGGAATTGAAATCGAACGAAAATTTCTGGTTAAAACAATATCGGGCAGAATGCCCTGGCAAACCCATAACATTGTGCCGTTAATGCTGCGCCAAGGATATCTGAGAAACAGCAAAAATGCCACAGTGAGGGTACGAACATCAGACCAGACCGGATTCATCACCATAAAGGGCCCAACAGAAAATGCCACCAGAAAAGAGTTTGAATACGAAATACCACTGACAGAGGCACTGGAAATGTTTGGTCTTTGCCAGGGGGCTCTCATTGAAAAAAAACGATATTACATGGTTCACAAAGGATTCACATGGGAAATTGATGAATTTTCAGGGGAAAACCAGGGGCTTGTTGTGGCGGAAATCGAATTAAATTCGCTGGATGAATATTTTGAAAAACCGCCATGGTTGGGACGGGAGGTCACTCCTGATCCCCGTTACTGCAATGCCTGCCTGGTGAGCCATCCCTTCCACAAATGGTAATTCAACATAAACAATCATATCATCAAGCAATACCTTCGCCAATTTTATTTTGGCTTAAATACCAATCTATCAATCTATAAATATTGCAATTTCAGGGCTTGATCATAACTTCGGCCACTTTGAATCGATATTTTTCGAGTTAAAAAACAAACCTTGTAATTACAAGTGGTTGACGATGATATAAATTCAGCATCTGTATAAGTGGCCCGTCTTATGATCAACCCCCAATTTCATTACCATACTGGCACAATACATGGTATTTCGATTGCCAAATTTCAAATCAAGTTTAAATTTGGCGAAGGTATTGTCAAGGGATAGGCAATAAGACAAACATCACACGTCATACATCCAACAACGCCTTGACCCGTGCAAAAATCTCATCCCGGATATCACACACCACTTCAAGGGATTTTCCTGCTGGATCAGGAAGATCCCAGTCCACCACCCGGCACCCGGGAATAACGGGACACGCCTCACCACATCCCATGGTGACGATGCATTCAACATCTCCCTGGGCCAGCGCATCTTCCATGGAACAAGGCACGTTAAATGCGATATCAATACCCTTTTGGGCCATGGCTGCAACGGCCATGGGATTGATCTCCCGGGCCGGACTGCTGCCAGCACTGATCACATCATATGCATCACCGGCCAACTGCCTTGCAAATCCTGCTGCCATCTGGCTTCTACCGGCATTTTCACGGCAGGCAAATAAAATTCGTTTTCTATGCTGCAACGGTGTTAATATCTTGTCTGCCAGATGTTTCACATCATCCACCACCCCGGGATGGTTTTCAATGGCTCCCCGATCATCAATGCCGGGGTAACACAGTTCACCGGCAAAGGAACAATCCATTGCATCAAAAAAGTAACGGGTGGTGAGTCGAATACCATCAAACAGGTTGTTTCCGTGGGTGGCACCCACGGACAGGAGAATGCCCCGTCGATGATCTGCTCCGGGATCTTTTAATCCCAAACGATATTTCCTGGACCAGAGGGTCTGGATTCGATCAATAATGCCCTTGATCCGTGCCGGAACACCATAAAAGTAAACCGGCGTGGCCAACACAATGACATCGGCTTTGCGCATAAGCGGAAAAAGATCCTGGGCCAGAGTATCCTTAATGGAGCAAACCCCTTTTTTTTCGCAATATCCACACCCAATGCACGGCTCATAGAATTCAAAGGCAGCATGGACAGTGTGGGTTGAAAATCCTTTCTTTTCAGCCTGCTCCATGAAGAGAGACAAGAGATAATCGTTGTTTCCCCTGCGCCTGGGACTTCCATTCAAACCTAAAACAAACATGGATTTCCTCCTCTTTTTGCCATTCTTTACATCAACATTTTTGGGGTGGGTCATAACACAAACCTGACCCTTCCCCAGAGTGGCCTAATGATCTAATGGGGGAGGCAGGCCTTTGAATATGAAGCCTGAAAGATTATTTAATGCTCAACAATTCCACCTCAAAGAGCAGTGTGGAACCCGGTGCAATGGAATTACCTGCCCCCCTGTCACCATAGGCAAGCTCCGAGGGAACAAACAACTCCCATTTGGAACCCACCTTCATGAGCTGAAGGGCTTCGGTCCATCCTTTGATGACCCCACCCACCTGAAAGGAAGCCGGTTTTCCTCTTTTATAAGAAGAATCAAATTCTTTCCCATCAATGGTGGTTCCCTTATAGTGGCATTCGACGGTGTCTGAGGCTTGGGGAATGGTACCGTCACCCGCTGTGATCACCCGGTACTGAAGACCGCTTTCCAGGGTCACAATTCCTTCTTTTTTCTTATTCGCCGCAAGGTATGCCTCGCCCTTTGCTTTGTTGTCCTGGGCAGCGACTTTCATTTTTGCCATCTGCTTTTCCCGCATTTTATTTTGAAAAACAGTCATGGCCTCTTTCATCTCTTCCTGGGTCAGGGTGGATTCCCCTTCTCCCTGGCTCTCCGTAAATCCCTGGAAGAAAGAGGACATATTGACATCAAAATCCCGCTTAAGATTCTGACCGATATTGTACCCCAGGGAATAGCTTATTTTTTCATCTTCCGTTGTGACTGCTTTCTTGGTTTCATCAGCGTTGACACCATGCCAAGCAGGGCACAGAACCAATGCAAAGACAGACAGTGCAACCATTTTTTTTAAACCGATCACGGAACTCCTCCTATAAATTATAGTAATGCAACATTTA
>JASFYZ010000209.1:0-6122 GCA_045046665.1 Desulfobacterium sp. | reverse complement strand
CAATTGGCCGGTTCCTATTTCCCCTCGGGGGGGCTCTGCTGAGGTTGCCCGGAAGTTTTATTTTCTAATAACCTACATGGCAGTAACTACCTATCACAACTAAAAACGAAAGTCCTTTGATTCCAGCGATTTGGTGAGACTTTCATATAAAACATTCACATGGTAAATACCCGGTGGTGGCCACCAATGAGAAAATTGACGCCCAAAAAGGTAAATACAAGGACGGCAAAGCCGATGATGGTCATGATGGCTGAGCGTCGGCCCTGCCATCCAGAGGTGAGTCGACCGTGTAAAAGGGCGGCGTAGACAAGCCATGTCACCGCTGACCAGATTTCCTTGGGATCCCAGTTCCAGAAGCTGCCCCAGATGGCCTTTGCATAGATAAGGCCGGTGATAAGACCGGCGGTGAGCATGGTAAATCCCGTGATCACACATATGTAACTGGTGCTGTCCAGTAAATCCAGGGACGGAAGCCGTTTAAAAAAAAAGCCTCTTTTTTTTGCCTTGATGGCATTTTCCTGTAAAATATAAAGGATACCGGCACCGCATGCCAGTGCCAGGGCAGCCTCCCCGGAAAAAATCAGTACAATGTGGGAAACCAGCCAGAACCCTTTTAAAAAAGAAACGCCTGCCTCCGGGGCTTTGGGCAATGTCACCATGGCAATCATCATCAAGGTGACCAGGGGGGCCGCAAAAATACCCAGTATCTTCAGGTTGAACCTTGTCTTGAGCAGCAAAAACATGCCTGACAGGGCCAGGGAGGCAATGGATAAGGTCTCTTTGAGATTGTGTACGGGCAGGGTCCCCATTTTTATGGTCACCATCAAGATGGCCATGGCATGGATAATAAATCCCGCAGAAATAAGGGAAAAGGCCAGATGCTGCATCTTATCTTTCTGCATGAAAAGATAGAGGGCATAGCCCACGGTGCTGGCCGTGTACAATGCCGTTGCAATAAAAAAAAGTCCGGTACTTATGGTGTCCAGTGTCATGTCGGGTCTCCGGCAATCATGTTCTCATAGGTATAATTACTGCCAAGGATGGAGAACAGCAGATGGTTTATTTTGTCAGGGTTATTTTCTATTACCCTGCCAAGGAGGTCTTCACGGATCAGTGTGGAAAATATGTCTCTATGCCTGTCCGGGTCATGTCCGTCTGCCAGCAGTCGGGAGCGGATTTTGCCCATGAGGATCAAAAACCGCGCATATTCCATGCCGAACTGGGCCTCCAGATCCTGTCTCAGTTTTTTTGCAAAGGCAGGACTGGTCCCCGATGTGGAAACAGTGATGATTAAATCTCCCCGGTGAACAATGGCGGGCAAAATAAAATCCGAGGCATCAGGATCATCGGCAATATTGCATAAAATGCCCTTATCCCGGGCATCTGTGGCAATCTGTCTGTTCAGTTCCTTCTGGTCTGTGGCGGCAAAAACAAGGGTGATTTCCCCCAGAAGATCCGGGGTGTACGGTGCGGATATCCATGTGATTTTATCTGCCATTTCCCGAGGGATTTCATGGGTGAGCCCGGGGCTGACCATCTTGACCCGGGCACCGCTTTTTGCCAGGGTTCGGGCCTTTCGCATCCCGACCTTTCCCCCCCCTACCACAAGGCAGGTTTTCCCCTTGACGTTGAGATGAACAGGATAGTATGGAATAGAACTCAATAAAAATCTCCTTGTTTGCAAAAGAGGGCCATTATATGTAAAGTGATTTGAATTTTCAATGCTTAACTCAACTTTCCAGAAATTCTAATAGATGGAGATGTTCGCATTATGATTATTGATTTTCATACCCATATTTTTCCGGCAGGCATTCGCAACGCCCGGGAACATTTTTTTGACAATGAACCGGCCTTTAAACTGCTGTATGGGCCCCCAAAATCCCAACTGGTGGGCGTTGATACGTTGATTGACACCATGGATAAACAGGGGGTTGATTTTTCAGTGATTTTCGGGTTTCCATGGATCAACCCTGATACGGCCAAGCTGAACAATGATTATATTCTGGAGGCCGTGGCCCGTTACCCAGATCGTCTAAAGGGGTTTGCCTGTTTTGATATGTCCTGGGACGGGGCAGCAGGGGAGACGGACCGGTGTATAAAGGCCGGTCTTTCCGGGGTGGGGGAGCTTGGCTTTTATCTTTCCGGCATTGATGAAGAGGCCCTGGACAGGCTTGCGCCCGTCATGGAGATCTGTCTTGCCGCCGGGAACCTGCCGGTGATGATTCATACCAATGAGCCTGTGGGGCACATGTATCCTGGTAAAACGCCGGTGACCATTGAACAGATTTATGGCCTGGCCCAGCGGTTTCCTGACAATAAAATTGTGTTGGCCCATTGGGGGGGAGGGGTGTTGTTTTATCACCTGCTAAAAAAAGATGCCAAAAAAGTGTTGAAAAATATATGGTATGATACAGCCGCGTCTCCTTTTCTCTATGATGCCAAAATTTACCGGGCTGCGGCGGAACTGGGGGTCATTGACAAGGTTCTGTTTGGTACCGATTTTCCCCTGCTGAAACCGGCAAGATATTATAAAGACTTTCAGGCATCGGGGATGTCCGTGGAAGAGCGGGCCATGGTCAGTGGTGAAAATGCAGCCGCATTGCTGTGGCCGGACATGGACCCAGGATCGGAAATTTAATCAGGAGGCAGGGATGAGTGAAATCATTGTAGAGGGAAACCGAACCATTGTAAGACCGAATATGGATATTGTCGCTTCCATGGCAGATGATTTTAAGCAGGAACTGCTTTTGACCATTGAAGCCAATCCCGGTGATCTTATCATTGATCTTAAAGGGGTGGAGATGGTGGATTCCATTGGCATTGGTGTCATTATATCCATTCATAACAAGTTGGCCAGGACTGCCAGGGAGTTGAAGGTGATCAATGTCTGCCATCATGTTTTTGGCCTTTTCAGCACCATGCGCTTGAATCGTCGGTTTACGGTTGAGGCGGTGTGAATGCCCCCCCCTCCTGAACCACAGAGTTATAAAGGGACTTCTCGGTTAAGGAGAGGCCGAAATAATTTTTCCATTTCGGAGGCGGGGACAGATTTGAAAATTTATCCCCTAAGCGCACAAATGGGCAACTTATTTAAAACTCATTCCTAAAAGTTAAAAAACAGGAAAAACATGAAAAATAAGTATGGAAAAATATGGCTGCTTTTCTGTCTGTCCATAGGGATTGCCTGGCCTGGATATCTCATGGCTGCAGGGGATGGCAAGCCGTTGACCCGGGTGGTGACATCCCAGGTGATTGAAAAAAATGTTGCCGAAACCACCCAGGTGGTGGGCACCCTTTTTTTTGATCGTATGAGCAACCTTTCCGCAGAGGTCAGTGGCTTGGTGAATGCCGTCCATGTCCGGGAAGGAGATCGGGTAAAAAAAGGCCAGGTGATGTTCAAGTTGAACACCGATTTTGTGGACAATGAAATAGCCTCGGTGCGGGCGGGGATGGAGCAGGTAAAAGTGCGCCTTGTCAGGGCGGAAAAGAGCCTTGACCGCTACAAAACGCTATTTCAGCAAAAGGCGGTGAGCGAGGCGGAGTATGATGACATTGTGCTCTCCCGGGAGGATCTTGTGCGCCAGACCATCATGCTCGACAAACAGCTTGCCCTGTCCCGCCTTAAAAAATACAAAAGCCTTATCAAGGCCCCCTTTGACGGGGTGGTCATTGAAAAAAAAGCAGATGTCGGAGACTGGGTCTCCCCGGGTATCCAACTTTGCGTTGTGGGGTCTATTCATGACCTTTTTATCAAGGTTCCGGTTTCAGAAAGCCTTCTTGCCTTTGCCCGCAAGGGTGAGACCGTTCCGGTGTCCATTGATGCGCTGGGGATCAAAAATACCGGTGTCATTGACGGGATTATTCCCGTGGCCGACCCCCAGACCCGGAGTGTTTTTGTAAAGGTGAGGCTACCAGAGATGGATCACCCGGTGCTGAACATGTCTGCCACGGTGTCCATGCCGGTGGGGGAGAAAAAGAACATGCTGTTGATTCCCAGGGATGCCTTGGTGAATTTCAATGGTCAGGATATGGTGTATACGGTGAAGCAGGGCAAGGCCGATCCCATTTCTGTGACCATTCTTTCCTATGTGGGAGAAAATGTGGCCATTGCCCCGGGAAGCGTAGTCAAGGGAATGCCCTTGGTGGTGGACGGCAATGATCGGTTGCGACCGGGGCAGGGTGTTGAGGTTATCAACTCTTTGAAAAAGTAGAAAAATACGATTCAAAACAAGAATGCACTTAAAGGATGATCTCATATGAATGTCATTAAAACGGCCATTGGCAGGCCGGTTACCATGGCGGTTATGGTGATACTGATCGTGCTGTTCGGGCTTATCGGGCTCACGCGCCTGCCCATTCAGCTGGCACCGGATACGGATTTACCCGAGATAGAGGTGAGAACTGTCTGGTCTGGAGCCAGTCCCACAGAGATGGAAAGCGAGGTGGTGGAACGCCAGGAAGATAAGCTTAAAAGTCTCCAAAATCTCCAGAAAATGGAGAGCTCTTCTTACAATGATTATGCCACCATTACCCTTACCTTTGACCTTGAAACAGACATTGATACGGCCCTTTTCCGGGTGTCCAACAAGCTCAATGAGGTGTCTGAATACCCGGATAACGTGTTGCAGCCGGTATTGTCCAATTCCGGGGGATCTTCCCAGCCCATCATCTGGATGCTTTTAAAAATCAAGGACGGGCCTGACACAGAGATTCAAAAATACAAAACTTTTTTTGAAAATGAGATTCGCCAATACCTGGAACGTATAGAGGGGGTCTCTTCGCTTCTGGTTTTCGGTGGTACCGAAGAGCAGTTGGAGATTGTCATTGATCCCGAGAAAATGACCCGTCGAGGCATCACCATCAATCAGGTTATCTCCCGTCTGGTGGCAGCCAACCAGGATATTTCCGCTGGCGTGTTGGGCATTGATCGAAAAAATTATCGCATCAGAACCGTGGCAAAATTTCAAACGATTTCGGATCCCCTGGATGTGGTTATCTATGATGATGGCATTAACCGGGTGTTTTTACGGGATGTGGCCACCACAAAGATCGGTTACGCGCCCCAGTTTGTCTCTGTTATGGAAAACGGCCGGGAGGGCATTGTTGTTGGTGTTAAAAAGCAAAAAGGCGGCAACGTCATTGAAATTGTCCAACGGGTAAAGGCCGAGGTGGATCGACTTAATGAAGAGGTGTTGGCCCCCAAAAATCTTTATATCAGCTGGGCCCATGATGAAGCCCCATACATTCTGACCTCCATTGAGAACATGAAGCAAAATGTCCTCATTGGGGCCATCCTTGCCGTTATTGTGCTGCTGATTTTTCTTGGTAGCATTCGCTCCACCCTTACCATCAGCCTTGCCATTCCCATTTCTGCCATTGGCACCTTTATTTTTTTGTGGCTCCTGGACAGGAATTTAAATGTGGTGAGCCTTGCCGGTATCTCCTTTGCCGTGGGTATGCTGGTGGATAACGCCATTGTGGTGCTGGAAAACATTGACCGACACCGCCAGCAGGGGAAGAAAATTTTTGATGCCGTTTACCAGGGAGCAAACGAGGTGCTCGGGGCGGTTATTGCATCCACCCTTACTACGGTGGCGGTGTTTTTACCTGTTATTTTTATCCGCCAGGAAGCAGGGCAGTTATTTAAAGACATTGCCATTGCCATTACCTCCTCCATTGCCCTGAGTCTTTTGGTGTCGGTCACCGTGATTCCCTCCTTTATGCATTTCATCTATAAGAATCGGCCGGTTCTCCAGGCCAATGCCAATAAAAAAGGCCTCTCCTCATATGTGGGGGCTTTCTTCGTAAACTTGATCATGGCCATTTCTAATTTTTTCCAGAAAAATGTCATGACCCGCATATTGTGCATCCTTGTTTTTACCTCGCTGTCCATTGCCGCAGCCTGGAATCTCATGCCCAAGGCTGAGTATTTGCCCCAGGGAAACCGTAATTTTGTCATGAATATTCTGGTGCCGCCCCCGGGATATTCCGCTGAAAAACGAAGGGAGGTGGGGGAGTATCTTTTTGCCCAAACCGATAAATACAGGCAGCCCGGTGACCATGATCTGCCCTTGATCAGAAATATGTTTTATTTTTCATCGGATTTTCTTTCGGGGTTCGGG
>JASFYZ010000208.1:0-5008 GCA_045046665.1 Desulfobacterium sp. | reverse complement strand
ACAGTGATTTGGATATTTGTATTGTTGAAAAAGAGTATGATAATAAATGGGAAGAGAAAGCAAAAGTAAGGAAGTTACTAAAGCATATTCGTCTTCCAAAGGATATCTTACTTGAAACAAAAGATTATTTTAATTCTCATATTAGTGAGGAATGGATAAATACGGTATGGTATGACGCAAATAAATATGGTAAGGTTTTGTATGAACAAAAATGATATTAAAAGTAGTACGGAACTTTTTTTATACAAAGCTACAGTAGATATTAATGCCGCAAAATATCTTTTAAAAGCATTTGAAAATAATGAGATTGATATAGATTTAGAAACAATTATGTTTCATTTACAACAATGTGCTGAAAAACTTTTAAAATCAATACTTTCACAAAATAAAGTAAGAGTATTAAAAACACATGACATCGATGCACTTATAGAATTAGCGCATGATAACTCTATTGAATTAATTCAAAATATTGAGTTGTTAAAATATTTATCAGACTTTGCAGTTGATGGTAGATATGCAGTAATCCATGATGATTTAGATGATGCAGATAAATATATAGAAGTACTTGATAGACTTTTAGAGTTTATACAAAAAAAGGTAATAAATGACAAATAGTTATCCACTAGCAACATCAACTTGGGATGAAAAAGAGTTAAATGCAATACAGTCTGTCATAGATAAAGATATATTTACTATGGGTGATAGTGTTAAACAGTTTGAAGAAGACTTCGCTCTCTTTTTAAATAAAAAATATTGTGTAATGGTTAGTTCTGGTTCTACGGCAAACCTAATTGCAACAGCAGCACTTTTTTATACTAAGAACCCTATGCTTAAACGCGGTGATGAAGTGATAGTTCCTGCCGTTTCATGGTCGACTACATACTTTCCATTGCAACAATATGGACTTAAGTTAAAGTTTGTAGACATAGACTTAGAAACACTAAACTATGACTTAAAAGCCTTAGAATCAGCTATAACAGATGATACTAAAATGATTATGGTAGTAAATTTACTTGGTAACCCTAATGACTTTGAAAAGATAAATCAAATTATCAAAGAGATTATATAAAAAAACGATATAAACCGTTTAAATTATATAAACTATTCAAGAAGATGTAAGTCTTAATGCCTTTCATAGGCAAGGGCCTTGTCCCAGCCCTTGAATACAGAGTGGGCGATGTGGTGACCAATCCCGTATTCTTATTTGTCCGGTGCAAATCGCCATCCGGCTGCCATGGGATCCCCTTTATATCCCAGAGCCTTGAAATCCATCACCCCATCGGGACCGTGGCAGTCCAGACAGGACAGGGCCTTTTCTTTGGGAACCACGCCATGGTTCAAGCGCCAGTACATCTTGGTATCGGCAAAGGCGATGGTGCCGCTGAACTTGAGCCCTGCGGCCTTCATGCCTTTTTTTGCAGTGGTTTGCCAGTCATGGGTTGCCACAAGACCGTCCTTGCCAGCCAGATGGGGAACAATGAGGTATCTATAATGGGCATCAATGGCCTGACGGGTTTCAATGATTTTGTAGGGGGTTATTTTTGCTGAAGGATCATCAATACTGCCATCGGGGGCGTTTAATGCCGTGATTCCCTTGGGGGCAACCGGATCACCCTTCAGGTACCTGTGGTGTTTTCCATTGTACCAGGCATAAGAGGGCCGCAGATTTTTTTCCAGAATTTTTTGCCCCATGGGGGTCTTAAGTTCCCGTTTTTCAGGGGTTTCCATTACCACTTCTGTCTTTTGTGAAATGCGGGAGTCATCCCGGTACATCAGGGTAAATTTGTTCACCGCATATTGGGGAATGTGGCAGGTCTGGCAGGCTATGGCCATACCGTGTTCATTGAGTTTTCTCAAAAGAGGAAAGCGGCTGTCATGGGGATTTTCGTCATGGCAGTCGGTGCAGGAGAGCCTTCCCTCGCTCACCGAAGAGGTGGTACTGCTGCCGACAATTTTATGGGCTTGGGTGGTGTGGCATTTCTGGCAGGTAAAATCAAGCTTACCCATGTGAATATCAAGGCTGGCATCAGGCTCTAAGAGGTCACTGCCCAGATCGCCGTGTTTGACATTGTCGCCCCCCCCGCCATACCAGTGGCACTCACCGCAGTTACCCCGGTCAGGCAGGCCCACCTGTTTTGCAATGTCTGTCAGGTTAAGATCTGCATTGGGAGCACCGCAGCTGTTCTTTCTCTTTGAATAGGTACCTGTGGTATCATGGCAGATGAGACAATCAATTTTTTCCATGTTTGAAAAATCAAAGCTGGCATCCTTCCATCCATAACCGGCATGACATTTGGTGCAACTGCACCAATTGGATTCAATGGACACTCAGTAGTCGTTCATCAGGTTTATTTTCCCGAGATGGGAGTCGGATTCATGATTTTTGAGAAACGGGGTTTCTCCCTTCCACATCCAGTGGGCCGTTGTCATAAATTCTGTGGCTGTCTCTTCATGGCACTCCAGACAAGTCCGGGTGACATCTTCACCGGTGATGCACTGGGTTTCAATGAATTCGGAATGATCCACACCGGCATGGGATGTGGTACAAAAAGAAGCGAGGATAAGTACTGTTGCAGCAAGAGTTGTAGCTTTCATCTGGACCTCCATGGTAATTTTTGATGACGGTTGAAATTAGCATATTCTCAAAACTACAGCAAATTTTTTTGAAAATATTATTTTCTGATCATCATTTCACCCCGGAAAAAGAGGGAATGAAATTGTTAAAAAGTACCTCGGGTATAAATTGATCGGTCCGTTCCCAATCCCAATCGGTACCTTACGGTATCGGTCCAATGGGGTTCGGGCCTGGTCAAAAACAATGGATGGAATTTGAAAATTAGGGCCGGACAGGGCTTAAAGTTCTTAAAAATGGAGTAATCAAAGGAGACTATTTTCATCATTGGGGTTAAATCACGTTCATTGTAGGAGGAAAACATGTTTTTTTTTAATGAAATCAAATAGTACCTTGTCCGGCCCCGGTTGAAGGGGGGTAAGTGCTTAATTCATATCAGAAGCTCAATTCAATGGCGCAGGCAATTTTCCAGAAGTCTTCCACGGATCCGTCCGCGGCTTCGTCATAATCGGAATCCTCATCAAAGGTCATGTATCCGAGCTCAGTAGCAAAGAGCAGGTGGTCCATGATTTGATAAGTTGAATTGAAGTTGATTTCCACAAGGCTTTCATCTTCGTTCATGAGGATGTCATTGGGGGATTGAAATATGGTATCCTCGGCGGTACCTTCGGCATACATGATCTGGAATTCATGGGACAGTTTTTCGCCGGTTTTAATGTCTTTGAGTTTAAAACCCACGGCCCACATGGAGGTGGCATAGGTGGAATCATAGGAATCAAACATGTTGTCGTTGAAACGGCTGCCGCCAAAGTAGGAACTGGTGTAGGTCGGACCGCCGATGAGTACTGGCATCATGTCGAAATCGTCATCATTGGCATCGGGGCCGTTACCGTAGAAGGTGAAAAATTCAGGGGTGAATCCGTCCATTTTATAGTCGATAACAAGATCAGCAAAATAACCGGCGATACTGGCATCCACCGTGGCGGTTTCCCAGTCCATATCACCATATGTGGCACTGGCTTTAACGGAAAGGGCATCCATGCTATATCCAAAACTCATTCCCAGATACCAGGCAGAAACATCGTCCGTTGATGTGGGGTCGATGACGGCATCGTTGGCACCGGTGAGGAACCCAGGATAATCGAAGTAAGCATAGCTCCAGTGGCTGGGCGCATTGGCAATTACATCTTCCTGAATATTGGCATAGGCGGCCCAGGGGGTAAAGCTTATGGCATTCATGGTAACGGGCAGTTTGACAAACAAAAGATCTGCCTGGTCGTCGGTGTTGGCTTCTGAGTCATCCATCAAATCCGCCATGCGGAACCATCCGGCCTGGAGGCTTGAGGTGTCGGTGAGGGGGGCAGAAAAAGTGACGCCTGCCGGTACTTCATACATGATGTGACTGCCATAGGCGATTTCACCCATACAAGCGCTCTGGGAACCAATTTTAAAATTCATTCCCGAATCGGTGGTGAAATCAATGTAGAGGTTATCCAGTTCCAGGATAATATCCCCATCCTCTTCACCGCCCACCCCAGCATCTACGGAGCCAAAATAACCACCTTGGCTCCTACCCTCACCGATCTGGAAACTCACCACTCCTTTAAGATTTTTATTGAGAATCCATTGGGTTTTGATGCTCAATTCCCTTGTGCCATCAAAATCTGAATCGTCACCCTTGCTAAAATCATCCACAAAATCAAGGTACTGGGTGGCACCAAAGGAAGCCTTAAAGGCACCGCTGATCTCCATACTTCCCATGTCTCCGGCATCAAAGGTCATGGCACCGGCACCGGCGGCTATGAAAAAAAGGCCCGTTACTGCAATGGTGATATAACGTGTTAGTTTTTTCATCTTTTATCTCCCGAATAAAAAGTTGAAGTGTTTTACGGCAAAATCACAAATGATGCCGTCCTGTACTTTTACATAGCAAAGGATGTGCCCATTTGATTTTTGTCTTGATTTTTTTGAAATTTCAGTATCTATGTGAACCACAGAATCATGGGGGATGCTGGCTGGCTGGCTGTTTCAGGCATTATTCTTTCTATTCTCATGGAAGAGAAACCCTATGAGAAATGGATCGTTCATCGGTTGGGGTAACGCAAAAACACCGTTATGGTAACGCTCGTGGTAACGGCTATGGTAACGGTTTGGGGGCCATCTTCTGGATTTCCGATGTTGAGATTAGCCCCGAATCACGCATGGCCTCTCAAGAGCGGATGTGAGTTTGTTTTGCTACTAAAATAAAGAAGTTTCTGGAACGTTCTTTGCTGTGTGTAATACTGTAACACCTTGAGGATTGTAAATATTAGGGTTGGTAATGTAAATGTTTGGCCAGTGCCCCATCTTCACGTATTTGGGACTGCGTAGCATACTAATGTTATGTGAGTAGGCCAAAATAGGTGAAGATGGGGTGCTGGCCGAATATTTACTGAT
>JASFYZ010000207.1:0-11816 GCA_045046665.1 Desulfobacterium sp. | reverse complement strand
AGCAGCGCCAGCAGCAGCAGCAGAGATAGCAGCAGCCGTAACGACAGCAGCGCCAGCAGCAGCAGCAGAGATAGCAGCAGCCGTGACGACAGTAGTGCCAGCAGCAGCAGCTGAGGTAGCGGCAGCCGTAACGACAGCAGCGCCAGCAGCAGCAGCAGAGATAGCAGCAGCCGTGACGACAGTAGTGCCAGCAGCAGCAGCTGAGGTAGCGGCAGCCGTGACGACAGTAGTGCCAGAAGCAGCCGCAGAGGTAACGGCAGCGGTAATAGAAGTGGCGCCAGAAGCAGCAGCAGAGATAGAGGTAGCAGTCGAAGAAGCAGTAGAAACAGTAGACGCAGAAGCAGAAGCAGTAGAAATAGTAGAAAATGAAATAGACGAAACAGATGAAGTAGTAGCAAGTGGCCAGTAACTATAGTTTCGGTCACACTACAGCGACACTTTGCTTATTTACTAAAAATCGAACGTCGAAAGGTGGGAAAATACGCTTGAGAATTCCTCCAAACAGGGTGGAATAGGAAAGTGTCGCTGTAGTGTTAACTCAATCATTTTAACCCACACAGGCAGAAGTTTTTTTCATCTGACAAGCGTGGCTGAAGTGTCACGCGGGAGATAACTGTTATCCATGATTGACATTCATACACATATTCTCCCTGGAATTGATGACGGTGCCTCCAGCATGGCCGTATCCGTGGCCATGGCCCGCATGGCAGCCAGTGAGGGCGTGAGGGCGATGGTGGCCACACCCCACGCATTTGACGGGGTCTATAACAGTCAAAAAAAAGATGTGATCAACGGGTGTAGGGAGTTAAATGAAGCTTTGAAGCACGAAGGCGTGCCCGTGGAGATCCTCTCTGGGCAGGAAGTACACCTTACACCGGAGTTGCTGGAAAATATTGATGCCCGGCGTGTGCTCACCCTGAACTACAGCCAGTATCTTCTTATTGAGCTGCCAATGCACGTGCTTCCCAGATATCTTCCAGAGATGATTCGCAGCATCAGACACCGGGATCTGGTACCGATCATTGCCCATCCCGAGCGCAATCCAGTGCTCATGTCCAGAATGGCACTTGTGGAAGAGTTGCATTATTGTGGTGCCCTGCTTCAGGTTACTGCCGGGAGCTTGGCGGGTATGTTTGGTCGGGATGTTAAGAAATGTGCTGTTTTTCTTGCAAAGGAGGGTCTGGTTCATTTTTTGGGATCAGATGCCCACGCAGCTACGGGCAGAACTCCGTCCATGGCTAAAGGAATGGCGAAGATGCGTAAAGTTACTGGCGAGGATATGTTTTTTCAGTATGATGCTTTGAAACCAGTTTGTGGCGTCATTGACGGTCATACCAACTGAATATAATTTTAAAGTTTTAACCAAAGTAACAATAAATAGAAGCAGGTGATTCCGCATCAGTGGAAGCACCCATTCAAGAAGTGATTTTATCTGATTGTAAATTTTAATAAATACGGAGACAATATGCTGAAGAAAAAAACATTCACCATATTCATGCTGGTATCATGCTTCCTCGTAACAGGTGGTTTATTTTCATCAAATCTCCATGCGGAACGAATCACCTTTGTTCCAAGCTTGGATTTGGAGTATCAGCATGATTCGAATTATTTCAAATCTGAAAATGATGAAAAAAGTGTAGACACATTTATTGTCCGTCCTGGTATCAGTCTGGGCTATATTACTGCCAAAAGCAGTTTTTCATTCGACTATTCCTTTGATGTAAATGAATATAGTGGTGAAAAAAATATTGATGATTATGACTACACCGGCCATTTGGCAAAACTGATGGGAAAAAGTCAGGTGACGGACCGACTCTCCCTGGGCATTGACAACGCATATATAAAAACAAGAGATCCTGCCAGTGCTGATTTATTCTCCAATGAAGTGGCCCGTGATAAATATTCCATGAATAGATTCACTCCCAGTGTGTTCTATAAATTTGGAGAAAAATTTGGCCTTGGTGCAAAATTTACCAACCTGATCACAGACTACTCCGAAGGAGTCGGTGAAGATTCCGATGAAAACCGTGGGACCTTCACGCTTAATTATAATTTGAATAGAAGTGTGGAACTGTCACTGGATTATCAGGTATGGACCCGGGATTATGATGCCAATTCCTCTGATTATACATCCAATCAGGTGATGGCTAACGTGAAAAAAATGTACAGAAATTTTTCCATTATGGCAGGGGCAGGCTATCATACAAGGGATTTTGATGAACCTGGAATTGACACGCTGAACAGCCCTGCCTGGACCATCGGCATGAATGGAAGGACTGGTGCCAGCGATAATGCTGCACCCAAAAGCTGGCTGAACGTCTCATTGGGTCAGAATTATAATGATTCCGGTTCTGGTGATGAGTATTACCAAGCCACCAAATTCAATCTTACTGCCGGACATACCTTTTTAAAACGTATTGATGTGATCCTCAAGGGACTTTATCAAAACAGTGATTACGAAGTCGGCTCCAGGGAAGATGACAAGTGGTCCCTGGCATGTCGTGCCAACTATCGAATCAATGATACCTTTTCCTTTGCCCTGGAACCTGGTTATGAAACTCGGGATTCCAACGAGAGCGGCAGGGATTATGATAATAGCTATATTCTGTTCAACGCAAAGGTTCAGTACGACTTTGCAGGCAGAATGTAAAATCTCTTAATGTCAACACCCCCTGAGCTAAATACTCGGGGGGTGTCTTGCCTGTTTTCTATTAAACCAGCATGGAAATTTATCCCCTTTCTATGCTTTTTTTGTTCTCTTGGTAATGCATGTTTTAGCGACAGGGGTGCAAATTTTTGAAATAACCGGATCAGGGTATGCTATGACAAAGAAAAAGAAATTAAACACTGGAGTGTTTTTCATTAAATTTATCCATAAACTTCAGTACCTTCAATGCCGCAAAGAACAATACATTGTGTTTTTGATGGGATTGGTTTTGGCTACAATGATCTTATCCTGTGTCGTCTCATCTACCTTTGGTGCTCAAACAGGTGGTGCCGACAATTATCGATTGGGAGCACAGGATGTTATTTTGATAACTGTACTGGCGGGTGGTGAGACCCAGGTCGAAATGGAGCTTGTTGTCACCGGCAGCGGGGATATCAACGTACCCCTGGCTGGCAGTATTCGGGCAGCAGGCCTCACACAGGAAGAACTGGAGCGGACCATACGCATTCCACTGGAACGGGATTATTTTGTGAATCCCCAGGTTCAGGTGCAGATCAAGGCCTATCACAGTCTTCAGTTCTTTATTTCCGGTGCGGTGCAGAGTCCGGGCATGTATGAGCTTAATTTTCATCCCACCATGATGGATCTTATTGCCAAGGCCGGTGGCATGGCAGCGGGTCGGGGCAACATTGCCTATGTCCTTCGAGGGCCCAAGGGGGTTGATTCCGGAAATTTGCTGGCCAGCACCCCGGATTCTGAAGCCCTGGAAACCGCCATCATCAAACGGGAACCCATCCGGGTGGACCTCTTAAAACTTCTGGACCAAGGCGATATGACGGAAAATATTGTACTGGAGTCTGGCGACACCGTGTATATTCCCCTGAACAAGGCCCTGAATCAGGCCTATACCAAGATCTATGTGGAAGGAGAAGTGAAGTTCCCTGGAGTGTTTGATTATCAGCCGGGGCTCACAGCCTTCAGCGCCTGCATCATGGCCGGAGGCTTTGGACAATACGCAGCCCCCAACCGGGCACGGGTGATTCGCAACACCGCTGACGGAGAGCAGAAAATTTTTAAAATAAATTTGGAAAAGGTCCAGCGGGGAGACAAACCAGATTTTCCCCTGGAACCTGGAGACCGCATCTTTATTCCCGAATCCTGGCTTTAACATCGGGCCCTGCTAAATCAGAACCCAGAACCCATTACCCAACTCTGGAGTAACCATGGAAAACCAGTCCCACCAGCGACGATTCCAGGATCAGCCCTTTTCAGATGAGATGTTCCAGGAAAAAGAGATCCATCTGTCAGAATACATCGAAATTCTGACCAAACGTAAAGGTCTCATCTTTTTATTTTTTATCCTGACGCTGTCCGTCACCATTCTATTTACATTGAAAACCACGCCCATTTATGAGTCCACGTCCCAGCTGATCATAGACAAGGAACGAAACACCTCCCCCATCACGGGAGAGCGCATGGAGTTTGAAGGATATGCCTCGGAGACGCTGACATTTCAAACACACTTCAAGCTTATTAAATCCACCCCGGTGATCCAGAATGTGGTGTCAGCCCTGCGGTTGGATCAGATGAAGGAAGAAGAGCTGGAGATCAGCCCCATCCGGAATCTGATCCGTCAGCTCAAGGAGAATATTGAGCTTTTGTTTTCCAGCACCGATGACACCACCATAAAAATGGAAATTCCTCTCATTGATCCGGCCACGGAAAAAATGAACCGACTAATAGAAGATGTCCGGGAGAAAATAGATATTCAGGAGGTGAGAAACACCCGGCTTCTTGATATCTCGGTAAAAGACAAAGATCCTGCCATGGCTGCCCATATCGCCAATACCCTTGCCAAGGAGTACATTCGGTTCAATCTTTCCAATCGGGTGGAATCCTCCAAGGATAATCTGGACTGGCTGAACAACGAGCTCTATGGTTTAAAGAAAAAGCTGGAAGATGACGAACGGACCTTTTTTGAGTACAAACAGCAGTCCAAGCTTTTTTCCATGGAAGGCAAGCAAAAGGTGGTGGATCAGAAAATTTCAGAATTCAACACCAAGTATCTGGAGGCCCGGAACCAGCGCATGGAACTGGATTCCAAGATTGCTGAGCTCCAGAAACATCTGGTAAGTTCACGGGGCCTTGCCAAGGTGAGATCCCTTTTAAACAATACCTTTATTGAAAATCTTTACAACCAGATCAATAATTTGGAGATTGAGTACTCCAAACTTTCCAAGGTGTATAAATCCAAACATCCTAAGTTGGTGCAGCTCCAGAGCCAGCTTGCCAAGAGCAGAACCCGCATGAAGGAGGAGCTTGCCAAGGAGCTTGCCAATCTCAAATCCCAGCGCACGGTGCTCAAGGCCAGGGAGGATGTCCTGGAACGGACCATTGGCGAATTTGAGCAGGATGCCCTGGACACCAGTGGCAAGGAGCTTAAATACACCATTCTCCAGCGCAACGTCAATACCAGCCAGAATCTGTATGATATTATGGTGACCCGGGTGAAGGAGTCGGATATTCTTAAAACCAGTGATACCTCCAATATTCGAATCGTTGAGAGTGCGGCCATTTCACCCATTCCGGTGTCTCCCAATAAAAAACGAAATTTCCTGCTGGGTATTGTTTTGGGCCTTATGGGCGGTGTGGGTCTTGCTTTTTTCTTTGAATACCTGGATCAGACCCTGCGAACGGAGGAGGATATCCAAGCGTATCTCAACCTGCCCGTGCTTTCTGTCGTCCCCGAGGCCGATAAAAGTTCCGGATATGGATATACCCATGGAGGCAAATCATGAAACTTTTTAATAAACAGAATAACAAAAAGGCAGAGATAGAAAGTCGTCAAAACAATCTTTTGATGGCGTTTCCAACGGGTTCCCGATATGCAGAATCCTATCGTAACCTTCGAACCAACCTCTATTTTTCCGCCATGGAAAAGAACCTTCGTTCCCTGGTGGTGACCAGTAGCGTCCCCTCGGAAGGAAAGACCACCACCGCCATCAATCTTGCCTATACCATTGCTCAGACTGGCAAAAAGACCCTGTTGGTGGACGGTGATCTTCGAAAGCCCCTTCTCACTGAGATGTTTGACCGAAAAAAAGTCCTGGGATTTACAGACATCATCTCTGACACATTGGGAAAAGAAGTCCCCACGGGTAATCTCTCAGAGTATTCCATTGGTGATAAACTCCAATTGATAAAATATCAGAAAAAAACGGGACTTTTAAAGGTAACATCCCCGGAACATCAGGTCACTTTTTATGTGATTCATGGTGTTATCTCCGATATTTTGTGGAACACCTGTCCGCCTGGGAGGAAGCTTGCAGACCAAATGGTGAAGCAAGAAAAAATCACCCGGGAAGATGCTGACATTGCATTGAAACACCAGCAAAAGACCCGTCAGCGCTTGGGCGATATTTTTCACACCATGGGGTTTGTTGCCAAGCCAGACCTTGAAAAAAATCTGGGTATGAATGCCCTGGAAGCCTTGCGCATGGCCTCTGTCATGATCGAAGGTACCTTTGAGTTTACAGCCATGGCAGCGCAGGATGTTAGATCAAGTGTGACTCCCAGCCTGAATTTTGAAAAATTGTACCGGGACTTTTTTGGCCAGGGTCAGGAGTTGCTCTATATTAATAAGGCCATTGATGAAATCGTATGTAGCACTAATGTGGAAAATCTTTTTGTGCTTGCGGCGGGTAAGATACCCCCCAACCCGGCTGAAATAGTTGGGTCGGACAAGGCAGAATTTCTCATAGATTTGCTAAAGCAGCGGTTTGATTTTGTTGTGGTGGATACCCCCCCTGTTCTGCCAGCCACAGATGCCCTTCTCATGGCCCCCCGCACCGATGGGGTCCTTCTTGTGGTACGCTCGGGGCACACCAACAAAAAAATAATCAAAGAGGTGGTGGAAAAATTCCACACGGCCAAGCTCCCCATCCTGGGGGTTCTTTTAAACCGCGTGGACGTTAAGAAAGGCGGTTACTACTACAAATACTACCAGAAATACTACGCCGCCTACTACGGGGTCTGACCCCGACAACTATCTATTTTCCTTAGATATGTTCTTGAAATTATAATCAAAAAAGACCTTAAACCATACTTTTTAATGCTAAAAAGAGCTGTTTAAGCTTTGACCCTTGGAGGTAACCATGCCACGTAGAAAAAGAATCCATATTCCGGGTTTTTTATGGCACATTACCCATAGATGCCACAAAAAAGAACATCTTTTAAAATTTGAAAAGGACAGAAAAACGTGGAGAGACTGGCTTTTCAAAGCTAAAAAACGCTATGGTCTCAGAGTGATCACCTATGCGGTTACATGTAACCATATCCACCTGCTGGCCGTGGACAGTGGGAAGGATGTCATTTCCAAAAGCATGCAGCTACTGTCCGGCAACACAGGCCAGGCCTACAACACCCGGAAAAACCGCAAAGGAGCTTTCTGGGAGGATCGTTTTTATACCACTGCCATTGAAAATGGGGTTCACCTGTTAAGATGTATGGCGTATATTGAGTTGAACATGGTTCGGGCAGGTGCAGTAACCCATCCAAAGGACTGGGAATTTTGCGGATACAATGAAATTTTAGATCCTCCCAGGCGGTATCGACTGATTGATCGAAACGCCTTGCTTTCCTGCTGTGGCATGACCGATCCAGATGAACTCAGGACGCATTATGAAAATTTGGTTGCTTACACCTTGCAGCATGGCAGCTTGAGTCGCGAAAGTTTATGGACTAACAACCTGGCAGTAGGAAGCCGCCAATATATCGAGCAAAATCAGGATAAATTTGGAAGACAATATAAGATAAAGGCATTGCCGGCACCTGCTTTTAAGGTTAACCAATATGGTCAGATAAGGGTCAAAAATGATTCGGATTCCAGGGGAAATGGTGGCATTGAGGATTATGTGATCAGTGAATCCCAACCTGCTTACGATGCTTATTCTACCCCTGAAAACTGGGCTCTAAGGGGCGATAATTCGGTTTTTTGGAATGATTCCCCTTTAACAACAGATGCTTGACTGGGTCAGACCCCGATATAACAACAACGCAGGCCTGACCCCAGTTTTGCCCCAGGCAAACTATAAACTGCTGTTTTTGCCCCCCAAAAGTGGCCTTTAAGAGCTAATTTCGGACTTTTCCAAAGTAAATTAATTATAATAACAAAAGGTTAGCGGGGTCAGACCCCGATATATATTATGAAAATAGCATTGATAACCGGGATAACCGGACAGGATGGTGCGTATCTGGCGGAGCTTTTGCTGGATAAGGGCTATGAGGTGCATGGCATCAAGCGAAGATCTTCGTCGTTTAATACCGACCGTATTGATCATCTTTACCAGGGACCCCACGAGGCCAAACGGCGGTTTATCCTCCATTATGGGGATCTTACTGATTCTACTAATTTGATACGTATTCTACAACTGGTGCAGCCTGACGAGGTGTATAACCTGGCAGCCCAGAGCCATGTGGCCGTCTCCTTTGAATCCCCGGAATACACGGCGGACACCGACGGCCTTGGCACCCTGCGGCTTCTGGAGGGCATCCGCCTCTTGGGACTTGAAAAGAAAACCAAATTTTACCAGGCATCCACCTCGGAATTGTTTGGTAAGGCCCAGGAGAGCCCGCAGACGGAAACCACTCCGTTCTATCCCAGAAGCCCCTATGCTGTGGCCAAACTCTACGCCTACTGGATCTGCGTCAACTACCGGGAGGCCTACGGAATATACGCCTGCAACGGCATTTTGTTCAACCATGAGTCTCCCCTGCGCGGCGAAACCTTTGTCACCCGCAAGATCACCCGTGCCCTGGCCCGCATCCACCTCAATCTCCAGGAGTGCATTTACCTTGGTAACCTGGACGCAAAACGAGACTGGGGCCACGCCAAAGACTATGTAAAGATGCAGTGGCTCATGCTCCAGCAGGATGAACCCGAAGACTTTGTCATTGCCACGGGGGTGCAGCACTCGGTTAGGGATTTTGTAACCATCGCCGCCAATGAACTGGGCATTGACATCACCTGGCAGGGCAAAGGCATCGATGAAAAAGGCGTTGACACCAAAACCGGCAACACTATTGTGGCCGTAGACCCCAAATACTTCCGACCCACAGAGGTGGAAACCCTTCTTGGCAACCCGGCCAAGGCCAAAGAAAAACTCGGCTGGGCCCCTAAAATAACTTTTCAAGAACTTGTAACGGAGATGGTCCAGCAAGACCTTGAAGAAGCCAAAAAAGACAATCTGTGCAAGACCCACGGCTTCAGCACCTACAATTACAACGAGTAAAATGAACACCTCTTCAAAAATCTATATAGCTGGCCACAAAGGCATGGTGGGTTCCGCCATCCACCGCCGCCTCACCGCCAACGGCTGCACAAACATCATCGGAAAAACCCACGCAGAGCTGGACCTCATCCGACAAAAAGATGTGGAGGATTATTTTGCCCGGGAAAAACCTGAGTATGTGGTGCTGGCCTCGGCCAAAGTCGGCGGCATAGGGGCCAACAGCACCTGCCGGGGAGAGTTCATCTATGAAAACCTCATGGTCCAGGCCAACGTCATCCATGCGGCCCACACCCACGGTGTGAAAAAACTCCTGTTCCTGGGTTCCAGCTGCGTCTATCCCAGACTTGCCCCCCAGCCCATGAAGGAAGACGCCCTTTTAACCATGCCCCTGGAGCCCACCAACGAGCCCTACGCCATTGCCAAGATTGCCGGTATCCGTATGTGCGATGCCTACAACCGTCAGTACGGCACCAACTTCATCTCTGCCATGCCCACCAATCTCTATGGTCCCGGGGACAATTACCACCCGGAAAACTCCCATGTGCTACCCGCCCTGATCCGGCGCATGCACGAGGCAAAAGAGCAAAACGCCCCCAGCGTGACCATCTGGGGCAGTGGCACCCCCCTGCGGGAGTTCCTCTATGCCGATGATCTTGCCGAAGCCTGCGTGTTTCTCCTGGAAGCGGTAAATTACAAAGAGATCGCCTTTGAAGATGAGAGCGGCACCATCCAGGCCCACATCAACATCGGCTCGGGCAAAGAAATCACCATCCAGCAACTGGCAGAAACAGTAAAAGAAGTGGTGGGATTTAAAAACAAGCTCATCTTTGACACCACCAAGCCCGATGGCACCCCAAGAAAACTCATGGATTCCACCCGCCTGATGAACCTTGGCTGGAAACCCAGAACAGATTTGAAAAAAGGCATAGACTTGGCCTACAAGGATTTTTTAGGCCAGGCCTGACCCCAAGTGAAGCTTAAAATGCTGTTTTTGGCCCCAAAAAGTGGGCTTTAAGAGATAAAATCAAGACTTTTTAAAGCAAAATTCCTTTAATAACAAAACATTAGCGGGGTCAGACCCTGAGGTACTGAGGTAAATATTTGTGCGGTATGATTTAGATAAAATGATCATCAATGGTGAGTCAGAAACCCTTGAGTTTAAAACCTCTTTTGACCGTGAAGCAATCGAAACGGTTTCCGCTTTTGCCAACACGCATGGGGGAACGCTTCTGATCGGGGTTACCGATCGGGGTGAGGTGCGCGGCATTGATATTGGTAAAGAAACGCTTCAAGATTGGCTTAACCGGATCAAGTTGAGTACACAGCCGTCACTGTTTCCGGATATCGAGGAAGTTGATTTGAACGGCATGGTAGTGGTTCGAATCCTTGTGCCCGACCATCCCATCAAGCCCATTAGTTGCAAGGGAAAATATTTTTGCAGGGTAAAAAATTCAAATCATCAAATGACTATTACTGAGATATCAAGCCTTCATCTCAAGACCTTCAACGCCAGCTGGGATTATTACACAGACACTCATCACAGACTTGAGGATGTCTCTTTGGATAAAGTGAACCGGTTTATTGCCCAAGCCAATACGATCCGGCCTTATCTGATAAATGATGATCCCTTGACGGTTCTTAAAAAATATGAACTGGTTAAGGGAGAGCAAATTACAAACGGGTGCCATCTTCTGTTTATGGCTGGTGAATCGCCGATCAGTACTATTGAGGCGGGTCGTTTTTCCAGTGAGACCGTGATCAAGGATAACCTGACCATCCGGACGGATCTTGTTTCAGAGGTTGAATTGCTGCTGGAATTCATCAGAAAGCATATCAATAAAGGCTATTTCATTACCGGGGAGGCACAGCGTCAGGAACGTTGGGATTATCCCCTTGCTGCCCTGCGAGAGATAGTGGTGAACATGATTGTGCACAGGGATTACATGCATGCTGGAGATTCCATTGTGAAAATATTTGACAATGGCATTGAGTTTTTTAATCCGGGGAAGCTGCCACCGGAAATACAGATCGAGGATTTGATCAGCGGTAATTACATATCCTGTATACGAAATAAACAGATTGCGCTTGTATTTAAGGAGGCAGGTCTGGTGGAAAAATATGGGTCCGGCATAAAGCGGATTATACAGGCTTTTACCGAATATGATCTCCCTATGCCGCATTTTGAAGAGTTTCAGCACGGATTTCGGGTGATTGTTTATAAGACCCCCCATAAGACCCCCCATAAGACCCCCCATAAGACCCCCCATAAAGCTTCCTTGAGTGATCGAATTCTGCAACTCATACTGGAGGAACCCGCCATCACTCAAAAAGAGGTGGGGCAAAGACTTGGCATTAGCATGGATACCTCCAGGGAATATTTTGCCAAATTGAAAAAAGAGGGACGATTGACAAGGGTTGGGGGAAGAAAAAGCGGGTATTGGGATGTTAGTGGATAATTTGTGTTATTGGCGTTAACACCGCCAGCCAACGCAAATCTTGAAACCCCAACGATAATGCCAATAACGCAAGCCTGACCCCGGTTTTGCCGAGGCTGATGCTTAAAATGCTGTTTTTGCCCCCTAAAAGTAGGGTTTAAGGGGCAAGCCTTGAACTTTTTGAATTGATTGATTTTTAATAACAAGGACTTAGCGGGGTCAGACCCCCAATATTATTTATAAGAACAGCCCTGCTTTACAGGTGTTCTATTTTGATGAATTATTAAAATCCTTAAAAGAAAAAAAACCAGAACATCCTCTGGTCCCATATTGAGCAGGTACCCGTATTCTTTTTTTGAATTACTTAAATTAACTTTTTTTACGGATATATTTTCAATTTTTGTTCTATTTCATTCTCCAAAT
>JASFYZ010000206.1:0-15924 GCA_045046665.1 Desulfobacterium sp. | reverse complement strand
TATTTTGCAAAAATACGCAATATAGTCCTACAGGCTCAGACGAAAAAAATTTCAACATCTTACCCAGTACCCACCACAACAAGGAGAAAATATCATGCCCGAACTGACTTTAGAATTTATTGACAAAACGGCAACAGAAGCATTGCTGCTTGAAGAGGGTGCAAAGGATGAAAAATGGCCCATGGTATGCGACGGCAGGATTAAATCCTCAGACGGAAGCAGGATCGGCCCGGTTGTATATAGAGGTACCCCGGATTCCAAAGACGGCCCCATCACCAGAGGCTTGTTTATTTTCAGCGACATCAACGATGCTACGATTTGCGTAGTTGAAGGTGTTGATGAACAGGATCTCAACTCGACCATCGCCAGCTTTCTGGATAGCTACGGGGCAAGCGTTACGTCCATGCAGGCAAAACGCCCAGGTGCTGGTCCGCAGTAACACCTTTTTTGTTTTACCGTAGTCATTTTTTTCTATCCTCCATTTTAGTCCTCCTTTATCAAGGCCAGTAAACTTATACAAGTTACTGGCCTTTTTTATTATCTATGAGGTTATCATGATTGCATTTATTCCTATATCGTTAACGGAAATCAATATTTTAGAAAAAGGTCTCAAAAAGAAAAAATATACCCAATCATCCAATAAGTTTTGGCAGCAAGGGGATATTTGGGAAAACATTGGTGGGCAAACTGTTTGGGCATCGCCAAACAATGATCATTTTATCATTATTAACCACAGCTTGACATCTCCTCTTTATGGTACCACCCAGTCAATAAATGATGTGCAAAGTGCCATTGCATCGCAAGCCCTCACAGAGTCTGCCATAATATCAGCTATTTCACAGGGCAAACCAGAGACATCCCCTGTGACTAAATTTTCAGTTTCTCCGAATAGAATTTTTGAATTCCCACGGCAACAATGGATAAAACAGACGTGGTTAAAAGCAAATCTAATAAATTTTGTGGCAGAACGATGGATCCGGCAATGGAAAATTACGTTAAAAGAACAAAAGCATTGTCAATTTATTTCACAAAGCCCCATTGTCCACATTACATTCCTAAGAAAAGATACCTCCGATGGCCTTGTTGTGGCAGGTGGAGAACCAAGTTTTGTTAATCACACATCCTTTGATTTAATCTTGGAACCGGGTATTTATTACTACGAACTGTTTTCTTATAATCAAATTGGGGTTGTTGAGTTCTTTTTAACTGAAAATTGCACCAATGAGATTGAACGTCCATGGATGTTTGACGAAGATAATGTGGATGCCTTTGGAAATACAAAACCCTTTCCACCTCAAAAGATTAATTTGTCTGACCCTGAAATATGCACCATAAGCGCTGATACTTCACACTGCATTTTTGACATAGAAGTTATTACTAATTCCTATGTTAATAGATACATAGATGATACTTTTGAACGTATATATAATTTTAGTGGAATAGAAATCTTTTTTTCGGTCCCCAGACGTGTAAGACAAGTCAAAATAGCTGGAGCCACGTTTATGAGAAACAGATTCATTCAAGGATCTGTTAAATTGATGGGAAGAAACGATATTTCAGAACCATGGACGGACATTACCGTTTTAAATGATTATCTATCCCCACCATTGTATCCAGACTGGATACTGGACCATTCCATATCATATGACGAAAGCATAGAGTTCTTGATTTACAAAATTTTCTTGGGGCAATATGGAAGGCAATTAGATTTTATAACTGAAATTGAACTATACGATTAATAATTAACCTCGATGAACCAGTAAAAAGTCAGCCCATAGGACAATAACAAGGCAAAACAAAACAAGGAGCCAATTAAAAAATGAAATCAGAAATTATATCAGTAAAAATTTTAATTAGGGTATGGGCGGGGATACTTTCCATGCTCTTGGCAAGTTTCTTTGCAAAGCAATGTTCTTTGGTGGAAATATCCCGTTATCTGACCTTGATAAACGTGTTTATCTATCTGGCCACCGCCATTTATGGGTTTATTTCCTTTGTTTTGGCATCCAACAACAAGTTACCCGGCATCTGTGCGGCTATTCCCATGATTGCCATCATTATCATGATAAGCATGGGATCAATGGAATTTATTTGGTTATTGAAGGGTAATGACCAAGATCTGATAAAATGGTGGGATATTATCCAGGAGATGTTAAACGCCCTGTTTGCCGTCTATATCATGGCTACCATGTATATTATCAACAACTTTGAACAGATTAACGAAAAATTCACGATCTCTCAAATAAAGCGAATTCACAGAAAATTTGAAAAGGAATGAATACCAATGAAATCAAAAAAAGTTTGTGTGGTAGGTGGTGGGCTGGGGGGAATGGTGGCAGCTTACACGCTCATGGAAAAGGGGCATGATGTCACCGTATTTGAAAGGGGGCGGAAAATTGGGTTTACCAATGGCAATCCCCTAAATCCCCCACAATTTGATGACGGTATTGGTGGGAAATGTTTTTCTCCGACAATCAATGGAGAAGCCTATGAAATGGGGGCTTGCTCCTGTGCGCCTGGTTTTTCCACCATTATCAGCCTTGCAAGGAAGAAAGGAGCAAGGTTTTTAAAACGCATGCCTTTTAAGGTGGTGGATATCGACGGTAAACGCAGCACATTTAGACAATGCTATTGGCCCAAGGGCGCTACGGGGGAAATTTTCCGGGAAATTATGGTTTATCTTTCCCATGTACGTAGATTTGCCAAGACGTGTGATAAAAAAACCGGATATCGTAATATTCCTGAATGCTGGCGCGTTCCTTTTCAGGATTTTTGTTATGAACACCGGTTAATCCATATTCCCGGATGGCTGGAGCTGCCCGTGGTTTCCTTTGGGTATGGTGATCTGGGGGAAATTGAAACATGGTTTGTCTTTAATTACATCACTGCTACTAATTTGCTTGGCATCGCCTTTATGCTCATTCTGGGGGGGATTGCCCCTGTGAAAAAACTGGAGAAAGGGTATCAAGACCTTGTCAATAGACTGGGAGAGGGAATAAACGTCAAAACCCAACACCAAGTGGTGGCCATTGACCGGAAACAGGGAATTCAGGTCACTGTTCGCCGGTGGAATGGCAAACCGGATAATATTAATGCCGGGAATGGCCGGTGTGGTGTCGGAGCTGTTGGTGGGATTGGAGCTGGTGGAGCCGGTGGTGGACATGGCACCACGGATATGCCTGGCATCAGTTTGAATCCATTCCCTTTGTTAGCTGCAGGGCAAAATGTTGATCAAAAAGAAGAGGACCCCGGGAATCTCACTCAACAAGACATAGACACCGGAAATGATCAAAACAAATTGATTCAATATGAATTTGATGCCTTGGTTCTTTCCGTGCCACTGCCACAACTCCAGGGCATACTTGATTTCAGCGAAACCGAACAAAAACTTGCCCGGGAAATTTATTTCAACCCTTACACCATTGTGGCCTGTGAAGTGAAGGGGGTGGATAATCAATGCCTTCTTGTGCGCCACCTGGTCCATGATCCCGGACACCTGGCCTTAATTGAGGAAACCGTGTCCGGAACAACCGGGTTTTGTGTGTGCTACATTCCGGAAAAAACCCGGATCCGTTCCAATGATGAAATTATTTCCGGTCTGAAACAGGATTTAAAGGAAATCAAGGCCACCCTTATAAAGGTAGATACCATCAAAAAATGGGATTATTTCCCCAGGTTTAAAGATGCGGATCTTTATCAGGTGTTCCAGCAGCTCCAGGGGCAACAGAACACTTGGTATGTGGGGGCTACTGCAAAGTTTGAACTTGCTGAACCCGTGGCGGCCCATGCCCGGGGGCTTATGAATGATGCCTTTGGCGGGGTTCTGCTCAATGAGTTTTTTACTAATTTAAGAAATTTTTGGTATTTTTATAGAGGGTAATATAAAACTCATACCTTAAATTTTACGTTTCCATATCTTTCATCACCAGTCAGTACCCGGTTGATATCCGCATGGTCAACCTTTCCCCAGGGCGGCGGTTAACGGTACTCAACCTTTTTCCGGAAAAAAATGTCTCAAATAAGAGAAAAGTGTCTCAAAGCCCACCTTGAAACTTTTTGGAAAGTAATTTTCTGAAGCCCCCCAAAGCATCTATAGTAAAAAATATGGTTAACTTGTTGAAATAATTATGCTCTGTCGGGGGGCTTCAGGGGGTGCATGTATCAAAGCGATTACACCCAATTTTAATTTTTTTTTAATATTACCAGTTAAAATAATAACTTAGCTGGGTGTGCTCGTTTTGATACTGATAGCATGTTTTGTTTCATTGGGTGTACTCGTTTTGATACATGCACCCCTTTAAGCCTTATCAAATTTCAAATATTTTCTTTTATTTAAGATAGTTACGTGACAGATGCTTTGGGGGGCTTGGGGGGCTTCAGAAAAATTACTGTTTAAAAAAAACCAGGGGGGGTGAAAGCAAGTTGGCCAGGGAAAAAAATCATAAAATAAGCAAGGTGGCCAAGACTCAAAAAAACATAAATTGATCAAAGAAAAATACTTTTTTATTTTAACTGGATCAGGAATGCGGGCTTGAAGAATGGGATAGCCCAACAAATCAACTACAATCTTGCTACAATACTAAAAAAAGGCCTTCAGCCGAAAAGCTGAAAACCCTTGGTTTTTAAGTGGTGGGCCGTCACAGGATCGAACTGTGGACCTACTGATTAAGAGTCAGTTGCTCTACCAATTGAGCTAACGGCCCCCTCAAAAACAAGGCGAATCTAACAGCAATTGAAAATGATGTCAAACCTTTTTTTAAATATCTTCTTGAACAATAAAATATTGACCTGATCCCTTGGCTTTGTTAATTTTAATAGTTTGTGAGATTTCCTGAAATATTTATGATCAGGTTCTCATTATTGCAAACGCAATTTGGCACCCTAATATTTGTTGGCTTACACCTATTAAGGCAGTTACCCCATCATTCGGGGATCGTATCAACAAAAGTGTAAAATCATGTTGGCTCAACATAAAGGATGTCCATAATTTTTGTACTTATATTTTATTTGAATATTATTTTGATGGAGAATTTAAAAAATGGAAAACAAAAAGTCCAGGGCGTTGTTTGACAATGCGGTTAAATATATTCCAGGTGGCGTAAATTCACCGGTGCGGGCCTGTGGCTCCGTTGGGGGCGACCCCCTGTTCATTGAAAGGGCTGATGGATCTAAAATTTATGATGTAGACGGCAACAGCTACATTGATTATGTGGGGTCCTGGGGTCCCATGATCCTTGGACACCGACATACTGCCGTCATTGATGCCCTGAAAGGCGTGCTGGAAACCGGCACCAGCTTTGGGGCACCCACCTCCCTTGAGACCGATCTTGCAAAATTTGTGACGGAAACAGTCCCTTCGGTTGAAATGATTCGCATGGTCAACTCCGGCACCGAAGCCACCATGAGTGCCCTGCGCCTGGCCCGGGGAGTTACGGGAAGAGATGTGATTATCAAATTTGATGGCTGCTACCATGGACATGCCGACACCCTTCTGGTGGCCGCCGGATCAGGGGTTGCCACCCTGAATATACCCGGAAGCCCCGGTGTCCCCGCCTCTGTGGTGGAAAACACCCTGTCTGTGCAATTCAATGATATTGATGCCGTAACGGCCATCATGGAAAAAATGGGAAACAAAGTGGCAGCCATCATTGTGGAACCCATTGCCGGAAACATGGGGATGATTCCCCCGGTGGCCGGATTCCATGAAACCCTGCGAGAACTCTGCACCACCCATGGTGCTCTGTTGATCTTTGATGAGGTCATGACAGGTTTCCGGGTTGCCAAGGGATCTGCCCAGGAGATCTTTGGGATTACACCGGATTTAACCTGTTTTGGTAAAATCATTGGTGGGGGGCTTCCTGTGGGTGCCTATGGCGGTAAAAAAGAATTTATGTCCCATGTCGCTCCCTTGGGACCGGTTTATCAGGCAGGAACACTGTCAGGAAATCCCCTCGCCATGGCCGCGGGGATTGCCACATTAAAGGAGTTGCAGGCTCCGGGATATTATGAGGATCTGAACCAAAAGACAGAAAAATTGATCGCCGGCCTCAAGGCTGCTGCTGCCAGTGCAGGCATTGATTTTTGCGCCGGGCACATGGGCTCCATGGGCGGGTTTTTTTTTACAAAAGGTCCCGTTCATAATTTTAATGAAGCCAAAGAAAGTAACCTGGACCGATTCTCGGCCTTTTATAAAGGCATGCGTGACCGGGGAATTTACCTGGCACCTTCCCAGTTTGAAGCCTTGTTTGTCTCTTCTGCCCACACCGACGAAGAGATAGACTTTACCATCTCTGCTGCGGCAGAGGTCATGAAAGGCCTTGTTTGATATGGATCTTTCAGGAAATCACATCCCCAGCCATGTGAAAAAAATTCATATGATTGCCGCCTGTGGCACCGGTATGGGGGCGCTTGCCTGCATGCTCCAGGATCTTGGATTTAAGGTCACCGGTTCCGATCAACAGGTGTATCCGCCCATGAGCGATTTCCTGGCAGAAAAGGGGGTGGATCTCTTTTCTGGATTTTCCCCCTCCCACCTTGATCCGGCACCGGATCTTGTGATCATTGGGAATGCCATTACCCGCAACAATGTGGAAGCCCGGCATGTGATGGAAAATCAAATTCCCTACTGTTCCATGCCCCAGGCCCTGAACCATTTTGTTGCCAAGGATAAAAAAATAATCCTTGTGACAGGCACCCATGGCAAAACCACCACCTCTGCCATTATTGCCCATCTTTTACATGGGGTCGGCCTTGATCCCACCTTTATGATTGGTGGAATCTTGAAAAACTTTAACAGCAATTATCGCTTGGGCAATGGAGATTATATTGTCATTGAGGGGGATGAATATGACACCGCCTTTTTTGATAAAGGGCCGAAATTTCTCCACTACCCCCCGCATATCACCATTATCAATGGTATTGAGTTTGACCATGCCGATATTTTCAGGGATCTTGATCACATCAAAGCTGCCTTTAAATCTCTTTTGGCCATCATTCCTCCCCGGGGAAGCATTCTTGCCAATGGATCTGACCCAAATCTGGCGGATGTGCTGAAAGATGCCACCTGTCCCATTGAATATTTTGGAGAAGATGCTTATCATTGGTCCTTCACCCACACCAAAGTGAATGCTACTAAGGTGGGTGACAGGCGAACGCATATTCACATAAACAGGCATGATGGAGAAAGTTTTGATCTATGTTCCCCGCTCATGGGCAGACACAATGGCATGAATACCATTGCCGCAGTGGCAGCTTTAATAAATCTGGGGATTCCAGGTGCCATTGTGGCCCCGCATATGAACACCTTTAAGGGGATCAAAAGAAGACAGGAGATCAGAGGCATCAAACAGGGTATCACCGTGATGGATGATTTTGCCCATCACCCCACGGCGGTGAAGGAAACCATTGCAGCGGTAAAGCCTTTTTATGAGCACGGACGTGTCATTGCCGTGTTTGAACCACGGACAAATTCCAGCATGCGTGATATTTTCCAGGAGGCTTATGCGGTTGCATTTGATGATGCTGACATGATCTGCATCCGGAAACCATCCCGGCTGGATAAGGTACCGGAAAACCAGAGGCTGTCAACACAAAGGCTGGTCAGTGACATCCGGAACCGTGGAAATGACGCCTTTTATTTCAAAGACACGGAGTCTATTTTATTGTTTTTAAAGGCACATGCCCAAAAAGGAGATTTGGTGTTGATAATGTCCAATGGCGGTTTTGATAATATTCATCAACGATTCCTGGAATTGTTATAGAGCTGGGATCGTTATTCAATATGAAAAAAAAAGCATTGATCAGAGTTGTTTTCATTGGAATGCTCCACTCCTTTCTTTATCTGTGGTTTGTTCCTTATGTGGTCTATCCCAGATTTGGAGACAATGGGTTTAAGATGACGGTTGTTGTTGCCGTGCTTATTTCGGTGGCTCTTTTGGTGACGCTGTTTGTGGGTAAATCTAAAAAATAAAAGGTGATGGTCTGGATTCTAATATGGCTTCCCAGGACAGTGTCCCTCCAGGACAAGCCAATTGAAATTGGGCTTTAAATAAAGTTTTGATACTATCAGAGCAGGAGTAATTGTATGGAAAAAATTGAAAAAATTGAATGGGATGAGCAATTGAGTGTTGATATCCCAGAGGTTGATGAGCTGCAAAAGAAAATGTTTGCCCTGCTTAACGTGCTCATTGATCTAAAGGATGATCATGCCAATGCCAAGGACAGCTCCATAAATGTGGCGGAGCTGACCGAGTATGGGAAATATTATTTTGCCAAGGAAGAAGAATACTTGAGAAAGGCGAGTTATCCGGAAATTGATGAGCATGCCAAAGAACATCGCAAGTTCATCAAAACCACGATAAGTCTGCGTAGACAGGTGGCTGAAGATAAGTCCAATTTGAGCTATCGTGTGATCAAGGACTTGCGGGATTGGCTCATTGTTCACATCAGCACCAGGGATCATAGATATGTCCCTTTTTTGAGAACCTTTACCTATCTTAATGAATGCAGGGTAAGATAATTAAGCACAGGCCTGGTTTATTGGTATTATTTATGGATGTTTGGCTCTTCTTGCATACACCAAACAATAACGCTCCTAAACCAGGTCTGAACTACTTGTTATTTGGAAATCAAGCCTGTATGTTAAACAGGATATCATTTTCCAGATAGACCTGTTCCAGTTTTTTCTGGTGTTCTTCCAACGCTTCTCCTTGACGACTGGCAATTTCCTGAACAATGTATCTAATTGTGCACATCATGTTAGATGTATTACCAATGTAGGCAATGGAGTTGATGGGCACCTGGAGGAAATGCTGGGCAAACTGAATCATGGGGCACATGTTGTTGTCGGTGATCACCAAAAGGGTGTGCCCCTCTCTTCGTATAAACCTTGCCAGCTTGATCAGTTCGTTGGGATACCTTGTGGTGGCAATCATAATCACGAGGCTTTTTTCAGGTGCATTGGCAAGGAGGTCTATGCTTGTGGTGTCACTGCCCTTAATGGTGTGAATCCCTTTTCGAATGCGGCTCAGGGACCAACCCAGAAAATAGGAAAACGTATAGGACAGTCTTGAGCCCGTCACAAATATCGTTGAATTTTCCGAGATGGTATTCACCGCCTCTTCCAGTTTTTTGATATCAATGGTTTCATATAGATGTTGAAGATTACTTAATTCATCCAGAACCACGTTGTTCAATCGGTTCATTCCCGGTTTATTGATTCCCTGAAGATCCCCCCGTTCCAGAAGGCTCAACCCTGTATCCAGAAATCCCTTTAAATTTTGTTGAAAATCACCATACCCCTTGTATCCACAGCTATCAATGAATCGAATCACCGTGGCCTCGCTGGTTTTGCATGCATCTGCAAGTTCTTTTATGGTCATAAAGACGGCCTTGGTGGGATTTTGGGTAATGTAATTTCCGATGATCCGACCCTTGGGGGTCAAGGAGTCCAGTTTATTTAGAATGGTTGTGATTACAGAATTTGAAGTCATATTGCTCATCTTTCAGAAGTTTTCACTAAAAATGATATAATTTATGTCATTGATTGCCGTCTGGTGAAATTTTGAAGCTTTATTTGATTCCGGCATCCCGGTGTGGGCAAAAGTAAAATGCAGTGGGTCCGTGCCCAATGCCCCATGAATATTCCAGAATTTTTTTGGCTTGTCAGTTGCTTTGGGGATATCATTCATTTTTTATGTCGCCTCTTGTGTTCCCGTTCTTAAACTACTATTTTAACTATTTTTGTTCTGCAAATCAGGGTGTCAAAAATGAAGTGATTGCACACGGTAAATTCAAAAATATCAAGTTGCTGTGTGCGGGTTTTTGCAATCTAAGCCCACTGAAGTTGCATGGTATAAATAGTCGGTAATCATTACTTTGTCAATATTTGGAATTCTTCATGAAATGAATTTACTCATTTTTTAAAAAATAATTTGACATAATATAGTCCATCATCTATATGAAGTACAGTCAGTATTTGAATAACATCACAGTACAAAACTGAGAGAATGCTTATGTTCAGTAAACAGAAACCCATGTGGGGTGAGAAGACCCAACTCAAGTCAAGTTATGATGCGGTAATCATCGGTGGCGGACTTCACGGGCTGGCAACGGCTTATTATCTGGCCAAGGAACACGGTATCACAGATGTTGCCATCATCGAAAAAAACTACATCGGCTTTGGTGGCGCAGGTAGAAATACCGCCATCGTTCGTGCCAACCAGCGAACTCAGCACAATGTCCCCTTGTATAATGAGGCCCTTAAGTTGTGGCCCATCCTCACCAAGGAACTGGACTACAACCTGATGTTCAACAACTGCGGCAACCTGAACCTCATGCACAGTGAAGCGGCCATGAAAGCGGCCCGCATGACCATTGCAACGGCCCAGTTCCACGGTGTTGAGAGTCATCTCATTGACGCCAAAGAGGCCAAAGAGCTAGTTCCTGCCTTGAATATCTCAGACGACATCACCTTTCCCATCCATGGTGCCATGTTCCATCCCCCGGGAGGAATCGTACGTCATGATGCTGTGGTGTGGGGTCTTGCCAGAGGTGCCAATAAATATGGTGTTGAGATCCACCAACAGACCGAAGCTACAGGTATTAAAACCCAGAATGGCAAGGTCACTGCGGTGGAAACCAGCCGAGGAACCATAAACACCAAACAAGTTCTCATCTCAGCTGGTGGTTATTCTGCTGCTCTTATTTACGGCATGATGGGTATTAAGCTTCCCATCAGCGTATTGACCATCCAGGCCATGGTGACCCAGCCCCTGAAACCGCTCTTGAACCATGTTGTCTCCTCTGGTGCCTATCATTGTTATGCCAACCAGACCCTCAAGGGTGAAGTGGCCACCGGTGCGCATATGGATCAATGGCCCAACTACACCACCCAGAACACAGCCCATTACATCAAACACCAGGCCGAAGCCCTTTCCGAGTTTCTCCCCTGTTTACGGGGCGTAAAATTCATGAGAATTTGGGGTGGTCTTGCAGACATGACACCGGATATGGCCCCCATCATGGATGGTAATGAGCACATTGAAGGGTTCTATATGGATTGCGGCTGGGGATATTTTGGATTTAAATCCTGTTCTGCCGTGGGTAAATACATGGCCCAGTTCATGGCGGAAAAAGAGTGTCCTGAAATATTGAAGCCCTTTAACTACAGGCGATACGAAAAGCACCAGCTCATGGGTGAAACCGCCGCACTGGTTAACTATACACCTGATAACTAATCGGTGGGATTTAAGGAGATAAAAAATGGCTTTAACAATTACATGTCCCATATGCGGTAAAAGAAACGGATATGAGTTCAGGTACGGTGGGGAAGACAAAGGGCCAAGGCCCGAAGAAGCAGGCATCACCCCCGAGATCTGGTGTGACTATGTACATATGAACAAATGCGTTGCAGGCGTTCAAAAAGAGTGGTGGTTTCACAAGGATGGCTGCGGTTCGTGGTTTAGCATCCATCGCGATACAACAACCAACCTTGAAGTAAAAGGTCCGGAGGCTGACAAATGATGACCCGATTTAATCAGCTGCCCACGCTGAAAATTGATCCGACAAAGAAAGTAATATTTAATTATAAGGGAAAGACTTACTCCGGCGTGGAGGGTGATACCATTGCCAGTGCCCTATATGCCAACGGCGTTCGCATCTATGCCAGAAGTCTGAAGTACCATCGCCCCCGGGGGCTCTACAGCTTGGATGGTGAGTGCAGTAACACCATGATGGAAGTGGATGGTATTCCCAATGTACGCACGGAAAACACCCTGCTCAAACAGGGCATGACCGTGAAAGAGCAGAACGTCAAGGGCTCTGCCGAAAACGATATGCTGGGCTTCCTGGATAAACTGGATTGGGCCATGCCTGCCGGTTTCTACTATAAGATGATGCACAAGCCTGCTCGTATCTGGCCCATTGCCATGAAACAGATCCGTAAGACCGCAGGCCTTGGGGAGATCAGCCCTGACTTTGAAATGCCCGGCAAGTTTGACGAAATCTTTCCCCGCACCGACGTTGTGGTAATCGGTGGTGGTCCTGCCGGTATGACCGCTGCGCTTGCCGCTGCTGAAAAGGGACTTCGGGTAATCATCATGGAGTCCCGCCCCTGGCTGGGTGGCTTTTTTGATTACCGTACTGCCGAGTACAAAGACGGTGTTGCCCTGCACCAGCGGGGCCAGGATCTGGCTCAGCAGGTGGAAGCCAATGAAAATGTCCGGGTACTCAAACACACCGCCATGGTGGGTGCGTACAGTAATTGCCTGGTCACTGGTTTTCAGACAGGAACAGATAAAGACGCTTTTAACGAACGATATGTAGAGATCCGAGCCAACAGTGTCATTGTAGCCACGGGCTGCATTGAGCGTCCCCTGCTTTTTGACAACAATGAGCGTCCCGGCGTCATGCAGGTGGCATGTGCCCTGCGTATGGCTCGCAATTATGGTATTCTGCCCGGTGAAAACGGTATCTTCAGCATAGGCCACGATTTGGGCCTTGAAGCGGCCATTGACTTGTTTGACATGGGTATGAAGATCGGCTGCGTGGCAGATGTGCGTGAAGATGGTCAGGACCCTGAACTTGTACTGGCATTGGCCAAACGCAACCTCCTTCTTCTTAAGGGTTGGGTTGCCACCGTTGCCCATGGTAAGAAACAGGTCAACAAGGTGACCATGAGCTCTATTGATGGCATGATCTCCCGGGATTTTGACTGTGATGTGCTGGTGGCCTCTGCGGGTCTAACCCCGGTGACCGGTCCCTTGACCATGGCCCAAATTAAACTCAGACACGATGATTTTACCGGTTTTTTTGTGGCTGATGAGATGCCGGAGAACACCTTTTCCGCCGGTCGTATCCTGGGTATAAACAACGCCATGTCCATTGAATGTTCTGGAACTCTTGCCGGAATCAAGGCTGCCAAAGCCTGTGGTGCCTGTGAAGCTGCCGATGTGGAAGCTGTTGAAGCTGCCATGAAAGCCCTTCCTGGACCGCTACGCGGCTCCAAGCTGGTAACCGCCCCTGTGCAGGGTCGAAAAAGCTTTATCTGCTTTGACGAAGATACCACCATCAAGAGTGTGAAACAGACCATTGACAGTGGATTTGATGTGCCAGAGCTTGTAAAGCGATACTCTTCTGCAGGTCTTGGACCAGGCCAGAGCGGTATCCCCGGTCACAATCTGCCCCTTTATGTGGCTAAATACCAGGCATTGGCTGGGGTTCCTGTGAAACCCACCACCGTGCGTGCCCCCATTGTGCCCACTTTTATTGCCACCTATGCCGGTACCAACCACACCATGCACAAAAGAACTCCCATCCACGATCTTCAGGTCGCAGACAAGGGAATCTTGAGAAAAATTGGTGTGTGGGAACGGGTTCGGTACTTTAGCGAGGATTACTCCTGCCGTAAAGAGATTGAAAATGTTCGCAATAACGTTGGTATGCTGGACGGCTCTACATTGGGTAAATTCCGCCTCCACGGACCCGATGCCCTTAAAGCATTACAGCGGGTTTATGTCAGCGACATGTCCAAGCTCAAACCCGGCCGGATAAAATACACCGCCATGTGTAACGACGATGGCTGTGTCATTGATGACGGTGTTGTGATCATGCTCGGTGAAAATGATTATTACATCACCACTTCCACCGGCCGAGCCGGACAAACCGTGGAGTGGATCAGGTATCACACTCGGTATGACGGTTGGGATTTCAGCATGGTGAACATCACCGATTCCATGGGCGTCATCAACCTTTCCGGTCCCAACGCCCGGAAGGTGTTTGCAAAAATCACCGAAGAAGATGTCTCCAACGAGGCCTTCTCCTACTCAGCTTACAAAGAGATGGTGATCAAGGATGTCATTCCGGCAAAAGTCATGCGGTTAGGCTTTGTGGGTGAGCTCTCCTATGAGTTCCACGTGGACTCCTCCTACATGACCTCTTTGTGGCAGCTGCTCAAAGAAGCGGGCGCTGAGTTTGGCATCCAGAACTTTGGTGTGGAATCACAGAATGTGCTTCGTATGGAAAAATGTCACATCATCCTGGGTCAGGAGTCTGAACAACGGACCAACCTTCTGGATGTGGGACTTGGATTTCTGTGGGATCGTAAAAAAGCCGAAGCCAAAACCGTTGGTGCCGTGGCCCTGCGCCAGGCAGAAAATGATCCCACCCGTTTTAAATTGGTGGGTTTCAAGATGGAAAACAACGGACGCGCTCCCAGGGATGGTGCACTTATCGTGGACACCAAGGTTCGGGGTTACATTGCAACGGCCCGGGACAGCGCTACATTGAACGAGGCCGTTGGTATGGCCCTGGTTGAAGCAGAACTTGCCAAGGTGGGTACCCGGCTTGAGATCTATGAAGATGAGTGCGGCGATGAACGTATCTATGGCAAGGTGGTTCCCATGCCATTTTATGATCCTGACGGAACAAGAATGAAGGGTTGAGGTAAAAACAATGGTAGATATTAAAAGAGTTTCACCGGTTTCCTTTGGTAAATCGCCCAAACGTACGGAAGTTCGGGATAACTGGACCATCGCCATGGAGTATGATGGAGAAGGGCAGGGCCTGTCCATTGTGGATTTAAGCCACGTAATCCGTCTGGATGTCCAGACCGGTGATCTGTCAGGCGTAACCCCCTTTGGCGTGGCCATTCCTGAAGTGCCGGGACAGTCAGTGCTTAAAGACGGCATTTTGATCAATCGCATGAACGGTATTCAGGCTTCTGTATTTCAGTTGCCCGGAAACGGTGCGGATCTTCCAACGGATGTGTTTGTCACAGAAACCACAGAAAACACCCTGTGCGTGGCCATCATGGGCAAGGATGTTTTTTCCTTCATGGAAAAAGTGACCAATCTGGATTTTCTGGACCCCAAGATGACAGTCCCGTTTCTGTTCCAGGGACCCTGTTGCCATGTGCCCTGCCAGATCATCACCCTTTCCAAGGATGGTGAAACGGCTGGCCTTATCCTGACCTGCTCCAGGGGGTATGGACAGGATATGATTCACTCCCTTCTGGACGCTGGTGTTGAATTTAACATGAAACCCACAGGTGAAGAGAGATTTTCCGTCTGGGTGGCATCTTTGTAAGAATGTTTTAAATGATATCCGTGATCACAGTAATGTGATCATGGATTCATGGTCAAAAACAATTAAAACCTGATCCAGTTATCCACATTAAACAGGTGATTTCTCAAAAAAATGATTTGTAGTCTCTCTATCTTAAACCACTACAGAGAAAGATGCAAAAAGGATAGACAATGAAATTATTAATATCATATTTGGGTGTTTTGGGGCTGATGGTTATTTTTGCACGGCCTTTCCCCCGTCGCCCTGCGCGATACGTTCTTTTTTATTCTTGCTGAAAACGGGTGAATGCCCTTATGGGCATTTTTCAATTTGCCCTTTTCTTGAGATGTGGAAATCAGAAAAAGTCACGCCGTCTTTTTTTGTTGTCCCCGAGATTGGAGACATAAGACCTAATGTCCTTGTCAAGGACTTTTAAATGATTGCTTTTGGTTCAATTTAGCATGACCGCGGACACGAGTCTGTTATGAGATTATTTTCTACCTAACAAGGCAAGGCGTTGTTTCATATCGTATAAACTATTTCTCAATTGCTCAAATTCAAAATATAATAAGACAGAATCATTTTTAAGAATACCTGGCAATGCCTTTGCTTTAAAATGAATACACAAATCATACACCTTACCGCCAGGTGTTACTTCCATTATGACAAATGGAGGTTTCGATTCATTGTTCTTGTGAATTAATAAAAAAAGATTGTGTAACATTGTAACCACATTCAACCCCCTGCAGGACGTGTCTAAAGCGGTACAATTCCAACAAATAAACTCAGTATCTGAAGTCATTTGAAGGCCTTTATTTAGTTCAAAATAACCAGAAAAAAGATTTAAGAACTCATAAAAGT
>JASFYZ010000205.1:0-4397 GCA_045046665.1 Desulfobacterium sp. | reverse complement strand
ATTAATGAACTGGTTTGTAAAGCGCCACATCCCCTTTTTAACGGTGCTGACCAAGGTGGACAAACTGTCCCGAACCAAACAGCAAAAACGGCTGGCAGTTCTGACTAAAACCCTGGAAAGAGGAAAAGAAGACCTCATCCTTTTTTCATCCAAAACCCGCCAGGGCAGAGACATTGTTATGGACGAAATAACGGCCCTTCTACCATCTGATACACCCGTGAATGCCCATTCTGACGATCAAGTTTTTTAGGCTGATTTCCGGGGGATTGCCTGCACCAGAGCAGCGCCCCCGGCAACGGACCTGACATCTACCGAACATATGTCAAAATAAAAAAACTTCATCATCAAGCACAAGGAAAAACAAATGGAAACAAATGAACACAGCGATTTCACCTCGGGGTTTATTGCCATTATCGGTGCACCCAATGCAGGTAAATCCACCCTGCTCAATCGGATTATCGGTCAAAAAATATCCATCACCTCAAAAAAACCCCAAACCACCCGGGACAGGATTCTCGGGGTGGTGGAACAACCCCTTTCCCAACTGGTTTTCGTTGACACCCCGGGAATACATAAAGCAAACTCCCTGCTCAATCGAAAAATTGTGGATCAGGCCCTTTCTGCAGTCCAGGATGTGGATGCCATACTGCTCCTGGTGGATGTGACCTCCAGCAAAGAAGAGGCCCAAACCCTCATCATGGAACAACTTGCAAAAACAGGCAAACCCATTTTTCTGGCCCTGAACAAAATTGATCGCGTGGAAAAGAATAGGGTCCTTCCCCTCATTGAAAAATATTCAGTCCTGCTGGATTTCAAGGCCATCATTCCCATTTCTGCCAAGAACGGCACCAACACAGATACATTACTTACCGAAATCCAGGGATATCTTCCCCGGGGTCCCAGACTTTTCCCCGAAGATACCCTGACAGATGTGTCAGAAAAGTTCATTGCCGCTGAAATGATCCGGGAAAAGGTATTTCGACTCACTGGCATGGAAATCCCTTACTCCATCGCAGTTTCCGTGGACTCTTTTAAGGTGGAAAAAAAATTAATCGAAATCCATGCCAGCATCCATGTGGATCGCAATTCCCAAAAGGGTATCATCATTGGCAAGGGGGGGGCCATGCTCAAAAAAATCGGCACCCAGGCCCGAAAAGATATTGAGAAAATGACGGGATTAAAGGTATTGCTCAAACTCTTTGTCAAGGTGAATAAAAACTGGAGCCAGAATGAAAAGGCCCTGAAAGAATTCGGATATTAACTGAGATGATGGATATGGAATATTACTTTTCCCAGGATGATGCCGTTCTAAAAAAAGAGAAACAAAAGGCAAGGGAGCTGCGAAACAGCCAGTGGTGGAAGCGAAAACGATCCCAGGGGATCTGTTATTACTGCCATGAATCCTTCCCCCCCAAAACCCTGACCATGGATCACATCGTCCCCATGGCCCGGGGGGGGAAGTCGGTTAAAAGCAATGTTGTTCCCTGCTGCAAAACGTGTAATTCCAAGAAAAAACAACTTTTACCCCTGGAATGGGCAGCGTACATGGAGACCTTGTCAACGTCACTGGAATAAATCGCATCGCCCCAACACCTTGATTTTAAATAGATAAAATCATTGTCAGGCTAAAAAAAAGGTGCCCCCCATTTTCCTTGGAAAGGCACCTCTTTTGCGCTATCAAATTTTTATATAAAAAAGGCTTTTATTTTCTATTGCACAGGCGATGAACCGTCTGGGCATGCCATTCTCCGCGACCGGAGAAGGTGGGCTGGTTAATGCTAACCAGGTATGTTGCAACCTGATCAAAGGTGGCACCTTTTTCGCGCATGGTCTCAATGATATGCATAACCTCTTCCCGGGGTAAAATGCCCTCAACCGGAGATGAGGCAGCTTTGGTCTCATCCGTTTTAACTTCAACCCGGGTAGCGGTCGCGGCGGCCTTAACCTTGGCCTTCTCCGCCCGGGTTCGCTTAATGACCTTTACTTCCTTTTTAATTTCATTTTTCTCAATGGAGCGGGAAATACGTCTTGCACCCTTGACACTGGAAGGCTCCACTTTTCTATGGGATTCTTTGGCAGGTGAACCCTTTTTTCCCGGAACGGGGCTATGAGTTCTGGATGAAAACAGATCCCCGTCCACCTGTCCAGACGGTTCCGGACCTGAAACGCCATTAGCACATGACAATGGGTCCATCATCCGCCCCTGCCGGGAACTATTCTCCTGAAGGTTGCGGTTAAACTTAGGATTGGGGTCTTCTATTTCTTCTCTGTCATGGAAATCATTTTCCATGGTTTCTGCCAAGACTCCCTCTCCGGGCATTATTTCATCTTCAGGAACCGGAGCCCCTTTCATCAATGAGCCGGGCTGGGTATTCAATTGAAAATGCGCTGCAATTTCTTCCAGGGCATCGGTTTTTCTCTCTTCAATGAGAATTCGTGTCTGCTGGATATCCACAAGTCGTTCCTGATTTTTCAAAAAACCATCCAAAACATCCAGAGCTCTTTCAAACAAATCATCCGTGACAACAGGTACCTCAATGTCCTGAGCTGGATATTTTGCAGGAGAATTACTCCTGGTGACACGCTTTACATTCCCCGCCCGGGAATTTTGATACCCAGCGGGGGGATAGCTGGGGGGCTGGTTATAATGGGGATTGGAATTACTGTCTACACCCCTTCGGGTCTTGGGTGTCCGCTTATCCTTCTGTCCTCCCCTGAGGCTCTGAAGAAAGTCGTTCATATAAAAACTCTCCTTACGTTTTTTTTACACGAGGTAATACGTCGCTTTTTGTATGTTAATTAACTATCCAAGATTCATAGGATTTTTATTCATAAGAAATGTGGCAACAAAATTTACAAAAAAAATTGCCCAATAAACTCAAGTCTTCTTTTATCTATAATTTAAAGTGTTCTGTCAAGATTTTTTTCACACCTCGTCCATTCTAATTTCAACTCGAAATTCGAGGAAAATTACAAAGCTGTTGTTCATAGGTCTCAATGAGCTCCAGGGCCTCACGGCGGGAACGAATACCGGTGATAGCCCTTCGAAAATGGCTGCATCCATCCCACCCTTTTACAAACCACACCAACCGGCTTCGCATCATCCTGCAGGCGGGTGCTTCGCCAAACCCATCCACACAGGCATCCACCAGATTACGCATGAGGCTGAATTGTTGTGCCCTGGTGGGACAGATCATCTCTTTCCCGGCCAACAATGCATCAATTTGACTGAATATGTATGGGTTTCCCATGGCGGCACGCCCCACCATCACCGCATCACAACCGGTCTTTTCCATCATGCGGACACCGTCATGGGCAGTGAGGATATCCCCATTACCAATGACGGGAATGGTGAGATGTTGTTTCAGGAGGCGAATCAGGTCCCAGTCCGCACACCCCCGAAACCCCTGGACAGCCGTCCGGGGATGAAGTGTGATGGCGTCCACCCCACAGTCCTGGGCAATGGATGCAAGATCAATGGCCTGTTGTCCGGAAGTATCCCAACCGGAACGAATTTTTATGGTTAAGGGAATAGTAAGCACTTTTCGCACGGATTGCAAGATACGCCGGGCATTTTCCAGGTCCTTCATTAATGCCACACCTGCACCGGTTTTCACAACTTTGCGCACACTGCATCCAAAATTTATATCAATGATATCCACTTCTCCCCTGTGGGCAATTCTTTCAGCTGCATAGGCCATGGCATGGGCATCTGCACCAAAAATTTGAACAGAGAGGGGTTTTTCATCCTGGGTGGAGCAAAGAAGGGTTTCGGTCTTGGCAGAATTATACAAAAGTCCCTTGGCGCTGACCATTTCTGAGCAGACCATGGAAACGCCACACGCTTTTACAATGCGACGAAAGGGAAGATGGGTCACCCCGGCCAGAGGCGCAAGAATGGTGTGGCCCTCCAAGGGTAGGGAACCTATTTTCATAAAGATATATCCATATCAAAAATAATTATTCAGGGACGTGGTTTTATTTTTTTGACCGCCGATGTTGGGCAAAGGAGATCAGCTCTCCGCCTGGGGCTGTGGATTTATTGTCCGTCTCTTGAGGCTCTTTTGTTTTCCTTTGCAATTCCACCGGGGGTTCATCTTCCCACTCGGTATCATCCGGAGGACAGATCACTTTTTCCATCCGCATCATCTGGCCGTTCATGTAAAAGGGATCGCCATTAATATAGTCAGCCTTCAAAATCCAGCTGACTGGCTTTGGAGGTATATTGAGAATCAGCAATTTAATGATAAACCAGTCTTTTTTCACATCAGGTCTGAGTTCTTCTATTCGGGCAAAGGAGACGGGCTCATCCTCAATATATATCAATATTACATCATTTTCCATGGGGGGGGTATTTCCTGATTCTTAATTTCTTTATAAAACATATATATAGTATA
>JASFYZ010000204.1:0-18768 GCA_045046665.1 Desulfobacterium sp. | reverse complement strand
GTGGTATTTAAATACCACGCTTTTTTTTATTTTGGTGCCTGACACTCAGACAACGGTAGAATGTCTGATCAAAATGCCGCCTTTTCATATACCCTGGGAGATGTATGACCACTACAATTTATGATTTTCTTGGACATCTTGATGCCATTATCCCCTTTGCCCTTGCCGAAGACTGGGATAATTGCGGCCTCCAGGCAGGTCACCCGGACGGGTCTGTGACACGGGTCATGGTGTCGCTGGATGTCACCATGGATGTTATGGATGCCGCCTTAAAATGGGGGGCAGATCTGGTGTTGACCCATCACCCCCTGATGATTAAGCCCCTGGCCCAACTCAATTTTGGCACAATGCCCGGCTCAGCCATTGCCATGGCAGCCATGCATCATATTTCCATTATTTCCCTGCACACCAACCTGGATAAAGTCCAGGGAGGGCTAAATGACCGTTTTGCCAGCATGTTAGGTCTGGGTGAACTGTCTTGTCTGCAATCACCCTGTGACAAAATCATGCCAGCAGATTGCCTGGAAGGGCTTGGCCGGGTGGGGAAACTCCCCCGGCCCATGACGTTGGAAGCACTTGGAAAACAGGTAAAAGCGGTGTTTACGGCCCCCTATGTCAGGATAGTGGGGGAACCGAATATGAGGGTGGATACCGTTGCCGTGTGCACAGGCAGTGGAGAGTCTCTGCTGAAAGCGTTCTTTTGTTCCGGTGCCCAGGCTTACATCACCGGAGACATGAAGTATCATGGTGCCCGTGACATTGAAATGTCGGGTGTGGGGGGAATTGATGTGGGACATTTTGCCTCCGAGCACATTGCCATTGATCTTCTGGTGGAAAAGGTGAACGCCCTTTCAAACCAAAGTAAATTGGGTCTTGAAGTAAAAGGATATATTGGAGAATCAGACCCTTTTATTATAAAATAGTCAAGCTGGGTCACACCTTTGGTTATTTGGCGGTGGGGCCAGCTTTGTGTTGTTGAAATTTTATTTAAATACAAATAGTTGGCAAAAGTCAAAATACCACAAGCCTGATCCCGCTGCATCACCCGTTAGCCGGGATGCCCAACATTTTAAAACCAGGCGTCAGTCGTTGGCTTGATCAGGCCGACGTCACAGGGGAAAAATTATGGCAGCAATTACCAAAAATGAGATGGATGTGCTCATACGGCTCCAGACAGCTGAGACAGAAACCGTTCGGATTCTGTCTTACCTTAAAACCATTGACAAAGAAAAAGATGCCCTGGAGTCAAAATTGACGACCTTTGTCAAAGCGCTGGACAAGAAAAAAGCCAGCCTTGCCGCCGTTGTCAAGGCAAACAAAGATATGGAGCTTGAAATCCAGACCACGGATGATCGCATTAAAAAAAGTAATGAGACCTTGAGGCATGTAACAACCGACACGGAATATCAGGTGCTTCAACGTGAAATTGATAATAACAAAAAACGCCTGGAAAGCCTGGAAAATGACCTTCTGAAAAAATTTGAAGACAAAGATGTCCAGGAGAAAATCGTCCAGGAGCAGATGGCCGATGTTGAGCAGGCCACAGCAAAAATAAGGTCTGACCAGGCAGCCATTGATAAAAAATGTGAAGATGATCGGGAATTACTTGAGACCTATAGACAGCAGCGGGAAGATATTGGGGCCTCTCTTTCCCCTGAATTTTTGAAGGTTTTTAATGAAATTTCTGAAACCAGTGGTGGGCTTGCCGTGGTGGAAGTCAGAAAAGAGGTATGCCGGGGATGTTTCATGAATATCCCCCCCCAGCTTTACATTGAGGTGCAGCGTGGGAAAGACTTGATTTTATGCCCACAATGCAATAGGATCCTCTATTTTAGTACTGTAGAATAAGAAAAAATTAAAATAATATACGGTGGAAGTAGACTATATGATCGCTGGATCTTAACGGATCTGGAGGAAAGTCCGAACACTGCAGGGCAGGACGCTCCATAACGTGGAGTCGCGGTAACGTGAAGGAAAGTGCAGCAGAGAATAGACCGCCTTGTTGTTTCCTTGGAGATAACAGGGTAAGGGTGAAACGGTGCGGTAAGAGCGCACCAGTTCTCCGGGTGATCGGAGAAGCTTGGTAAACCCCGTCCAGTGCAAGACCAAATAGAGAAGCGTTTGAGGGCTGCCCGTCCGAGCTTCCGGGTAGGTTGCATGAGGTGTGCGGCAACGTACATCCAAGATGAATGATCGTGGCCCCGATGGCGGGTAACTGCTCCGGGGTACAAAATTCGGCTTACTGGCTGCTTTCACCGTATATTTTTTGATTCAAATTGTTTTTATATGAAAATACAGCGCCAAAGAACCGACAGCAGAGCCTTCGAGGTGGTATAATACAACTTTTTATTCTTGTTGTGGCTGGTTGTTCCGTCATGGCTGCCATTCTCGCAACGTCAATATTCGGGTTGGTAATGTAAATGTTTGGCCAGTGCCCCATATTCGCGTATTTGGGACTGCGTAGCATACTAATGCTATGTGAGTAAGGCCAAAATAGGTGAATATGGGGTGCTGGCCGAATATTTGCCTCGCAACATAGGCCTGGAATGAAAAACATTATCATCCAGTGAAAGGACATATACATGCTATTAATTGAAGAGCTCAGGGTGGAGGTGGGAGACAAAGAAATTCTGCAAAATGTCAACCTCCATGTGCCACCCGGGGAAACCCACATTCTTTTTGGACCCAACGGGTCTGGTAAAACCAGTCTTATGATGACCATCATGGGGTTTTCAGGCTATCGGATCACCCGGGGTAAAATCACTTTTAAAGGGGAAGATGTTACTTTTATGCCCCTCTATGAACGGGCACGCCTGGGAATCGGGGTGCTTTTTCAACGTCCCCCCACCATTAATGGGCTCACCACCCGTCGCATGGTGGAATTGTGTGCCGGGGACAGGCCGATTGATGTGGATCAACTGGCTACCCACCTTAAATTTGAAAATTTTCTGGAACGGGATGTGAACCATAACCTTTCAGGCGGGGAAATCAAGCGCTCGGAAATGCTTCAGCTCATGGCCCAGGAGCCGGACATGGTGCTGCTGGATGAGCCGGAATCCGGTGTGGATCTGGAATCCATTGCCCTTTTAGGTGAAAGCATCAACACCCTTCTGGATCGAGGCATTAAAAAGCAGCCTTCCTGTCAAAAGGGAACCATCGGAGGAAAGCCCAAGAAGTCTGCCCTGGTCATTACTCATACCGGTCATATTCTGGACTATATCACCGCAGATAGAGGGCTGGTGCTTTACAAAGGACAACTTCGGTGTTCCCGAAATGCCAGGGAAATTTTAAAGTGGATTCATGAATATGGCTATGAGGAGTGTGTCGGATGCACAGTGTAAATGATAAAACCATTGTTAATTTGTCGGATTTTAACAGTGGGGCCGAAGAAAACGAATGTTCCTATGTTGACAGCCTTGAGGCCATCACTGAAACCGATGCAAATGAATTTGTTAAAGTGGGCCTTGAGACCGATTCATCCCTGAGGGCTGGCACCTTTATCCAGAAAAATAACGCCGTTGTTCATTGCAGCCATTCCACAGACGGGGCAGATGTCATGGGTATGGCCGGTGCATTGGAAGCCTTTCCCTGGCTTGAATCCTATGTGTGGAAACTATTGTCCCCTGAAAAGGATGACATGACAAAGGAGGCGGCCAAAAGTCCCCTCCAGGGATTTTTCATCCGGAGTCACAAGGGGGTGAAAATAGAAAAGCCCCTGCAAACCTGCCTTCACATTGCCCAGGATAAATTTTCCCAGAAGGTCCACAATATTGTCATTGCCGAAGAAGACTCCGAAATGCATATCATTGCAGGGTGTTCCACCTCTCCCCATTTGACCTCTGGGCTTCACATCGGCGTGTCTGAATTTTATGTAAAAAAAGGGGCCACCCTGAAATATACCATGATCCACGACTGGGGGGAAAATATTTTTGTTCGCCCCAGAACAGCGGTGCATGTGGAAGAGGGTGGGGTGTATATTTCCAACTATATCTCCCTGAAACCGGTGGGATCTTTACAGTCCAATCCCATTACCTATCTGGAAAAAAACGCAACGGCAACACTGAACAGTATTCTTGTGGCCGGTGAAGGGTCTTATATGGATGTGGGCTCTGTGGTGGAACTCAACGGTGAAGGTGCCCGGGCGGAAATTATATCCCGGGCCATTGTTGCCGGGGGGACCATTATTTCCCGGGGGCATCTTAAAGGTAATGTTCACGGGGTTAAAGGCCATCTCGAATGCAAGGGACTTATCCTAAAGGATGGGCTTCTCCATGCCATCCCCGAGCTTTCAGGGCTTGTACCCGGTGTAGAAATGTCCCATGAAGCAGCCGTGGGTAAAATTGATAAACGGGAAATAGAGTATCTCATGGCCCGGGGCCTCACTGAAGATGAGGCCGTGTCCACCATTGTTCGGGGGTTTCTCAATGTAGACATTGAAGGCTTGCCCGAAGAGCTGGCCAAAAAAATGGATCAGGCCGTAAAGGAAACAGAACAGGACATGATGTAAGGGAAGACAGGAACGAGACCATATGACCCTTTCGTGCGATATATCCTTCAGGGAAAAAGCCAAACAGTTTTCATTTGAGTACTTGAAATGCCTGATGTCTGTGGCAGAGATGGAATCCGAAACCTATCTTCTCACCAAAAAATTGTATTCAAAACTGATTACCTCCTCCCATCTGCTGGAAGATTTTCTGGATTTCCATGGGGCCAAAAATAACCGGGAATGGGTGTTTTACCGGGAACTCACGGCGGCAGTGCGCCATCTTTGCCTGGCAGGTTACTCCCAGAAACATATCTACAACCGCATTGGGTTTTATGAATTTGAAAAAGAATATGACACCTTTGTTCTGGAGTCCCGGGATACACTTTTAATGATCCAGGGTTCTTTGCAGCTGGCAGCCCCGGTGATTCTTCAAGAGGCGGTGAAGCTTGGCATAGAGATTCCGGCCATGGGCTATGAACCGGGCTATTTCCCGGGCATTGCCACGGGTGAGCAGCTGGAACATAATATTGATGACCAGGAAAGCAGGCAGAACCAGCAGCAGAAGAATCTCACCATCATTGCCAGTGATTTTCTGGCCCTGGTGAACCGGTTTGAGCAATTTGCCTTTTATGAAAGATATACCAGCACCCAGATTCGGAAAATTGTGCCGGACAAAATTAATGAGGTGGAGATCCGGCAATTTGAAATGTTGTTGCACAATCTTCAGTCCTCCTTTGACTCCTATGTGATCCATGGGGGGTTTTTTCATGGCAACCGCAAGTTAAAACAACTGCGGAGTCACTTTTCCATTGTGTTTCATATCCTCCAGGTGATGGGGCGATTGCTTCATTTTTATGAGCGTCATCTCCATGATGTGGAGTATAAGGATGTGTATAAAAGTGTCAGTGAGGCCCTCACAGAACTCATTGACCCCGACGTATTACTGGACAGGGCCGTGAATTATTGCCTTTTCTATGCCTGGCAGTTTTTATCGTCGGGGAAACGGCTGGCCTCTGATGTTCTCAATGAAAATATTGATCGTGATTCCATCATCGTGGGGATTCCCCAGGAAAGGGGATTTCATTCCCGTCCCAGCCTTCTGGTGGCCAAAATTGTGCAATATTACGGCGGAGAAGTGGAACTTCTGGTGGGGTCGGACCGTTTTGATGCCTCAAGTGTGCTGGATATCCAGTGGGCCGGGGGAAAAATTAAGAAAGAAGAGGTGGAGCAGGTGATTTTTGAGGGGGACACCCGGGCACTGGCTGATATTAAAATCCTTGCCAGTGTTAATTATGGGGAAGATCACATTGGAAAAGGGGTTCCCCTTCCCAAAGAACTCTCCTATTTGAGATAGGCGGCAGAATATGGCTGAATGCAAGGTGGCTGTTATTGTTGTGGCCGGGGGAAGCGGTCAACGCATGAACGCTTCCACACGAAAACAGTACATGACCCTGGCGGGGTTGCCTATTCTGGTGAGAACCTTGAATGTATTTACCCCCATGGACGTGCCCCTTTTGCTTGTGATTCCGCAAGGGGATATGGCATTTTGCAGACAAAAGATCCTGACCCCCCACGCCCTTGAAGAAAAAGTGTTGTTGGTTCCCGGGGGAAAAGAGCGCCAGGCATCGGTTAAAAATGGCCTTGATAGCCTTTACAGGACAGGCTTTCCCGACAATGGCATTGTGTTGATCCATGATGGGGTTCGACCCTTTGTGGAGAATCCCATGATTCTGCGCTGTATTGACGGGGCACTTTCCCACGGTGCCTGCGTTCCGGCGGTGGCAGTGGTGGACACCTTAAAGCGGGTGGATGGCCAGGGTAAGATTGTATCCACAGTGTCCAGGGATAATCTTTATCAGGTACAGACCCCCCAGGCCTTTCGGTTTGATTTGATCATGAAGGCCCATGAATATGCCATGGACCGGAAGATAAAGGGAACCGATGATGCCTCCCTTATGGAGGCCATGGGGGAGGCCGTCTATCTTACCTCCGGTGCCGCGGATAATATAAAACTCACCATCCCCGGAGATCTGGAAAGAGGAGAATATATCGCCTCTCGTTTTTAATTAAACCTAAAAGTTGCAAACGTTTTAAATAATACAATATTGTTCAAAACTCAAAAGCATGAATGCAATTTTTAGGTTAAAGGTGTCAATGGGAGTCATCTTGGAAATTAATTTAAAGATACGCCATGGGGTTTTCCGGTATTTGAACCTCCACCATACCCTTGGGTTTCACCTCTCATCCTGTCTGGGGCTGATTTACATGGTCATGGCATTTGGCCTCATGTCCTTGTTAACACCATACCCGGTGTCTGCCGATGAAGCTGGCCTTGACCCCCTGGCGTCGGCAATGGTCGAATATCTGGAATGCTATCCCCTTGAATTGTTGACCTTGAAAGATCAACTGCCCTCTGCCACATCCCAGAATTTATGCTTGGCCACCATTTATCATAAAAAAGGGTTATCCCCTCTGTGGGTGACATCCCAGGGCCCTGGTTCCCGGGCAGCCATCATCCTTGATGCGCTGATCAACGCCCATGAGGAGGGGCTGGATCCTGCTGATTATGAAGTGGAACAAATGCGCGGGCTGTGGAACTCCCTGGAACCTTCATCCCTGGCCCACCTGGATACCCTGATCACCTTTAATTTGATTAAGTATATTCATGATGTGAGCCGGGGACAAATCAAGCTTCGCTACATGGATCCTCTTTTGTTTGCCGAGGCTGGAGATGTTGATTTTGACCCCCTTGCCACAGTGGATAAATCCCTTGGGGTTTCAGATCTTTCTGCATACCTTGCCTCATTGCCCCCGGCCCATCGGCATTACACAGATTTAAAAAAGGCCTTAAAAATTTACCGCAGCCTGGCCCGTCGAGGGGGATGGAAAAAAATTCCTTTGGGAAAAACCATCCGACCGGGTGATGTAGACCATCGAATTCCTGCCATTATAAAACGCCTTGCCATTACCAAAGATTTAGAGCTGCCCCTGGAGGGTGAAAAGGATATTTACGTGCCGGAACTGATCCCTTCGGTGAAAAAATTTCAGACCCGACATGGCCTGAAACCCGATGGTGTTGTGGGACCCAATACCCTGGAGACTCTCAATATTCCGGTCCACAAGGTCGTTCGTCAGATCATGATCAACATGGCCCGGTGGCGCTGGCAGGAGCATTTTCTGGGTGAAAAATATATTCTGGTGAACATCGCAGGATTTGACCTGGCCGGATTTGAAGGGGGGGAGATGAAGATTCGTTTTCCCGTCATTGTGGGTAAATTAAAGCACCAGACACCTGTGTTCAGTGACCGGGTGATGTATATTGATTTCAATCCCTATTGGAATATCCCCCCTGGCATTGCCCGCAATGAAGAGCTGCCAGGGCTGCGTAAAGATCCTCTCCATCTGGTGAAACGACATATTCGGCTTTTTTCCAGCTGGAAGGCCGATGCCGTGGAGCTGGACTCCACCACCATGGACTGGAATACAATTTCCAGAGGTCAGATGGGCAGATTTAAACTACGCCAGGACCCGGGACCCTGGAATGCCCTGGGAAGGGTTAAATTTATTTTTCCCAATAAATATGATGTTTATATGCACGACACCCCCACCCAACGTCTTTTCAGCCGTAATAAAAGGAATTTCAGCCATGGATGCATCCGGGTGAGTGATCCCCCGGACCTTGCCCTGTTTATTCTTTCCCATGAAAACAGCGGGTGGACCCGGGAAAAAATAGATGCCATTTTAAAATCTGGAAAACGAAAAGTGGTTCGTCCAGATGTTTTGGTACCTGTACATATCACCTACCAGACGGCCTGGGTTGACAAAAATGGTTTGATTTGCTTTAACAGGGACATCTATGACCGGGACAGAAAACTGGGCCAGGCACTTTTTCCGGGAGATGTACTGAATTGAGCATTGAAGTATGTCTTTTGTATTCTGTGATCAATTTAATATAACTGCCACGGGCAAGATCCATTGCCACAACAAATAATGAAAATGGTACTATGTCGCCGGGGGCTCTGCTGTGGGCACTTCGGTGCCACATTTTCTTATCAAACAATTTAAACTTAAGGTTAAAAATACCATATCTACATGAAGATCAAAACAACTCGACGTCAATTCCTCCAGTTTTCCGCCAGCGCTATGGCCGGTCTTTTTGTCAGTTCACCGCTGCTTGCTTTGGCAAGTACCGGTGGGCAGCGCTCCCTTACCTTTTTTCATACCCACACCAAAGAACTCCTTAAGGTTCGCCATACGCCGGGGCTCAGATCCATTGCCAATCAACGGAAAATAAATCAATTTCTCAGGGATTTTCGCACCGAAACGGTCCATCCCATTGATCCCGGGTTGTTTGATATCATCTGTGCCGTTCAAAGCCGGGGGGGAAGCCATGGCGTTATTGAGGTGATTTCCGGTTATCGGTCCCCTCAAACCAACCGGGCATTGCGGAAAAAAAGTCGGGGGGTGGCCCAGAAAAGTCTGCACATGGAAGGCCGGGCCATTGACATCAGAATTCGGGATCTTTCCACCCGCCATCTCAGGGACGTGGCTATTTATCTCGGCGCTGGCGGCGTAGGGTACTATTCCAAATCGGATTTTGTTCATTTGGATACCGGAGATTGTAGAACCTGGTAAGGCCATGTTTAAATGGGGGCGTTTTTCATTCATCGCTGGACAATTTGTCAAGCCCTTTGACAGGATCTGAAGGATGCCCCGAATTTTAGGTGTTTAGACTTCCCGTTTTCGCAAAGTTTTCGCCACTATATCTCTAATGAAGTCATTCTTTATCGCTGTTGTCACCCCCTTTATCACCGTTTGTTTTATTTGATTTTTATGTCTTGTTTTGTATGATCCATTGATTCTCCATTTTCCCCAACATTTTATAACATGCATGGCAGTAACCACCTACCACAACGAAGATTGAAACTCTTATGATTACAGACCTTTGTGCGGAGTTGTTTGTAAATATTAATTAATGGATATTGTGTTTTTTGCAGGGGCGTGCCTGTTGTGGTTAAGAGCCTTGTTCAAAGGGACACTACAGACGGTTTTTATTTCCACGGCAACCTTATACCATCTGCCATGGTGTAAATATCGTGATAAGCTGTTTTTTTGCGATAGCATTTGACACTTGTATATTGCATTGGTATTGTTGAGACAATAAAACTCAATGAATTGTGTTTTTTAAATTGCCATCTGGTAAGTTCTCAATAAATTCGGGTATTTAGGGATTCATTTTGAATACCCCCTTGTGTTTAAATGGCTAAACAGGCTTTATCACCCCGATATATTGAGTACTTACGCCATCTGTTTGTGAGGCACCTGGTTTGTGTCCTGGGCATTATTGTCGGGAATGCAGGTGCCAAAATGCCGGGGCGATGAATCCCATACAACAGTACCCATCCCCCCCACTCCTTCCAGAAAGCAGTACTAAAAGCAATATCGTTGAGGATAAGCGTTCAAAAATTCCACTACAGAGTCCCATACAGTTTTCATCAAACAGGTTTTCCGTCATTTACTCTATATGATCGGCAGCAAAAAACCTTGATGCTGCCCAGGAGGGAACAATGGATGATAAAATCACGTCAAAAACACTTTACAGTCACATTGAGCTTGTAAAAACCGAAAAAAGAACCTTTGAAGATTGTTTCCAGGGTGTCTCCCGTATGATTTTGAACAGCGGGGTGGATAAAATCAGCGTCAAAGGCCGGACTACCTACCATTTTGACCTTTTCAGCAAAGGCAAAAAACATCTTGTGGGAATGTACGACGAGATCAACAGCTTTGTTTCCTTTGTGAAAGATGCCTCAGAGGGAGGATCTTCCAGAGAAATGGCCTTTGTGCTGGTGGGGGAGCCGGGGAACGGCAAAACTTTTTTTGTGGATTACCTTTGTGAATCCTATCGCAATTTTATTTTTCAGCCGGAAAATCGTAAATTTACCTTTCGATTTAAAGGGCTCAGTGAACTGGAGGGGTATGGTAAGATTAGCACCATAGAATCCCAGACCTATGAGGATCCCATGATCCTTGCCATGAGCCTGGATGAGACAAGGGCTGCCTCTCTGGACTACCTTGGTAAACACCATGGGTTTTCCGACAGAGAACTGGAAGTGCTTATTGGGAAATATCGCCCATTGGGGGCCTGTTCTTCCTATATCTGGAACCAGATCCGGGAGCGTTGTGATGGTGATATAGAAAAAATGCTCTCCTTTATTGATGTGGTGCAGGTGCCCATGATTGAGAGTATGGGCACATTGACCGGTAAATATCCGGCCAAGGATAAAATTACCTCCTCTGCCGTGGATTTGCTGGGTGAAGAGTCCATCCAGCGCTTGTTGCACATCACCGACACCAACAACCCCTACCGCTTTGACCTGAGACGGGGGGCACTTGCCCGGGTGGCCGGGGGCGGTATCCATTTCAGCGACGAAATTTATAAAAACAAAAAAGATCTGGTCCAGGTGTATCTGGGGGTGATCCAGAACCGGAATATTGAAATTGACGGGTATAAGTGGCCCATTGACACCCTTATTGTGGCCACCAGTAATAATTCCGAGTTTAATACCTTTCTTGCAGAAAAAGAAGAAGCCCCCATTGTGGATCGCTGTCGCATCTGCTACGTGGCCCACAATACCGATTATAAACTCCAGAGTGAACTCACAGCCTATGCTATTGGGGGGGATATAAAAACCACCCTGAATATGGAAAAGCTGCACCAGGATCCTAACCTGAATTATGCGGCATCCGTGGGGGTGGTGCTCACCCGGTTGCCACGGTCGGAAAAACTCACCCCGGTGGAGACCATGAAGCTGTCTGCGGGGGAGGTGGCCGGTGAAAAGAGCCTTAAAACCCTTTCAGAACTCATTGACACCTTAAACCAGGATACAGATATAACCAAGCGGTTTGGTCAAAAGGGATTGGGCCAGCGAAACCTGGGCCGGGCCATCCAATTGCTCTTGGAGAGTTCTGAAACCAACGAGGGCACCTGCATGTTTGCCCTGGATATTTTCACCACCCTGGAAAAGGTGGTGTTAGACTATGTCACAGAGCCCGGTGATCGCACCAAGTTCATGGAGGATCTTCATACGGCCCGGGGACTTTACCGGGAACGCATCATGACTGAAATATTCAATGCCTACATGGATGAACCCCTGGCCATTAAAAAAGATGTCATGAATTATGTGAACATGATTATCGGCATTGATGCCGAGCACCTGGGACCGGATATGATGTGGAAATATAAAGATCCCCAGTCCAATGAACTTAAATCCATGAAAATTGATGAGCGCTATATTAAGAATGTTGAAGAGCGATTGGGCTTGAAAACCGACGAGCAGCGCTCGTCTTTTCGGAACACCATTCGAAAAATCTATGGCCAGAAGATCTCCGTGGATCCCAACTATGATTTCATGGATAATCTGGAACTTGTCAAGGCCATCACCGATGTGCGGCTTAAATCCGACATTGCCGGAGCTGGCAGTCTTGTGGGGGCCCTGGCCAATCGAACCAACGAGGAAAATAAAAAACTCCATGACCGGATGATCACCACCATGATGGATAAACTGGGGTATTGCAATACCTGTGCCCAGAAGACCATTGAATATTTTTGCAGTCAGGAGGATGATAAATAATGATAACCCTGGATGAACTCCTGGAAAAGGACCGGAAGCGGGAAGAGGACGGATTTAAACGAAAAATCCGTATTGGCCGTATTGTGAAACCTGTCCAGGGCGGCAGGGAAAGGATCATTGTTGTACCCACCACGGTGGAAGAAAAATTTGTTCATGATGAAATAACCCTGGACGAAGAGGGCGAAGCCCAGCCCACCGGGGGAACCGGCACCGGAGAAGAGGGGGAGGTGATAGGGGAAGAGCCCATCCGCCCCCAGGAAGGTGAAGGCGAAGGCACCGGTGAAGGCGATGGGGAAGGCCCGGGGGAGGGCACAGGGGGCGAGCATGAATTTGAATCCAATGCTTATGATTTAGGTAGGACCCTGGCCCAGGATTTTGAATTGCCCAACCTGGTGGACAAGGGCGGTAAAAGAACCCTGGTTCGTTATGTCTATGACATGACCGATCGTAATCGCGGGTTTGGCCAGATACTTGATAAAAAAGCCACTATGAAAAGAATTGTTCAGACCAATATCAGTCTGGGTAATATCCCGGATGTTTCCAACATTGACTCGGCAAAATTTCTGGTGGCCCCTTCGGATATGATTTACCGGGTGCTCTCCCGGGAAAAGCACTATGAATCCCAGGCCCTGATTTTTTTTCTCAGGGATTACTCCGGCTCTATGGGGGGCAAACCCACCCAGACCGTGGTGTCCCAGCATGTGATGATTTACTCCTGGCTGCTGTATCAGTATGAAAAGCAGGTGGAAACCCGTTTTATCCTCCATGACACCGACGCACGGGAGGTGGCTGATTTTTATAAATATTACTCCTATAAGGTGGCCGGGGGAACCAAGGTGGTGTCTGCCTTTCGCATGGTCAATGAAATTGTGGAAAAAGAAGGTCTTGCAAGGGATTATAATATTTATGTTTTCCACGGTACCGATGGAGATGACTGGGACACCGAAGGCAAAGAGGCCGTGGCAGAGCTTAAAAAAATGGTTACCTATGCCGCCAGGATCGGTATCACCGTTGCCAAGCACAGTTATGCCAAGGGCAAGGAGACCGAAGTGGAAAAGTACATTGCCGCCTCGGGGCTCCTGGAAAACAAAAAAGATCATATCCGCATGGATGTGATGCCCGAAGATGCCGAGGACAGCCGGATTATTCAAGGAATTAAAAACCTTCTGGGTAGTTAACCCCCACCTGGATAAAAGGGGAGGTTCACCATGGAAATAATTGATCAGCATGTAAAGGCCATTATGGAGGGCTGTAAAGAGCGGGCCAGGGATGCGGGCCTTTCCTTTGAAGATGAGACCCTGGAATATGTTGTCACCAATCGGGATATGGTGGAGTTGAGTCCCAAGGTGATGATGCCCACCCTGTACGATTATTGGGTGCATGATGTCCGGGTCCTTTCGGGCAAGGGGATGTATGAGCTTTATCCCAACAACCCCTACGAGACCGTCATCAACACCCGTCCTGCCATTTCGTTTTACAATGATAATAATCCGGACTGGCTCAATGTGATGATTTTTTATCATGTTTTGGGGCACATTGATTTTTTCCAGAACAATCTGTTTTTCAAGCACACCTGGGACATTGATTTCAATGGGCAGGCCCTGGCAGATAAAAGACTCATTGCCAGATATCGCTCGGAAAAAGGACGGTGGGTGGATTATATCATTGAGTTTGCCCGGGGTATTGATAATCTGGTGGGGTATCATGACACCATTTCCCGCACCACCCGCAGGGGCCAGGCGAAACGTCTGACTCCCTTTGACTATTATTTTGATATTTTCCTTCAGCGGGAAAAGGGATTTTCCCACAATGAATATTTAAAAGAAATTGAGCGTTATAATCAAACACTTGCCACACACCCCGATGACACAGAAGATCCGTTTTTCATTGATGTGAGGATAAAGTTCCCGGAATTTGATGCCTTTTACAAACGCTACCTGGAGAAAAAAGAGCGGGGCAGGCCGGATGTCCTGCAATTTATCATGGATCACTCCACCTTCTTAAACAAGGAGGAGAATAAATGGATGAAATCGGTGATCTCTGTTGTGAGAAAGACCTCCTTGTTTTTGCAGCCCCAGATTCGTACCAAGATCATGAATGAAGGTTGGGCCAGTTACTGGCATGAAACCCTGTTCATGGGGGATGACAGGATCAAGGGCCATGAGGTCGATTTTGCCAAAGTCAACGCCGGTGTCACGGCTATGCCCAAGGTGGGGCTGAATCCCTATGCCCTTGGCATGCGGCTTTTATATCACATTGAAGAGATGGAAAACAGAGGATGCTATTCCCTGGAATATGATTTGATCAAGGATGAAATAAAGCAAAAAGCCTATGATAGTGGCTTTTCCATTGGCCGGGAACGTATTTTTGCCATCCGGGAAAACTTGTGTGATTTCACCTTTATCAACACCTACATTGACCAGGAGTTCATGCAGCGCCATAATTTGTTTGTCACGGGTAAACGCCTGAACCGTCAGCGAAAATCCTGGGAGTATTATGTGAAGTCCAGAAGTGCGGATGCCTATCGGGACATGGTGGTTGAGACCCTGTACCATCCCCCAGGAATAAAGGTCAATTTTGAAAAAACCGACCAGGGGCCCCTTTACCTGGAACATACCTTTGAAGGAAAACCCTTGAAAACCGATTTCATTGAAAACACCCTGGTGGGAATTGAGTATCTCTGGGGGCGGTCGGTGCGACTTGAAACCAGTGAACCGGTGAAGGCATCCACGCCCCAGCAGCGATACGTTGATTTCTGGAGTCCGCCCTCTCCTGCCATCGCCACCACTGCCCGGGAAAAAGAAAAAGAGCCAGTGGAGTGGAAGCGGGTATTGTATGTGATGGAAGACAGAAAAATGCTCAAAAGGGGGGTGTGACCCATGAATGAGAAATCCCTTGGAATAGAAATTGATAATGAGGAACGTGCCCGGGAATCCCTTGCCTTTTTAAATGATAATATTGGTGAGTATGAAAAATTTAAACCCATTGGTTTTAAACAATATCTGGAAATGGTGTCACAGAATCCCGTTCAAATGATTCGAAATATTTTCCAGGTATTCCATGATATGATGACATCTCATGTGGACCGGGTGGAAGAGTCCGAGGATCTGGACGATCTGAACCGGGTGGATTATGACTGCACCCGGCTTTTTGTGGAGGGGTCGGAAAATCCTTATTTTACAGATCGGTTATTTGCCAACCGGCTCATGAAACACATGGAAGGATTGCGCCATGGGGCCCAGCAGAATCAGATTTATATTTTCCATGGCCCCCATGGGTGCGGTAAAAGCACCTTTTTAAATAATATGCTGAAAAAATTTGAAAGTTATGCAAACAGTGAAGAAGGTATTCGATACGAAATCGTGTGGCGTCTTGACATGGCCCAACTGGGGGATGGACGCAATGTGGAATCTGTGTCCGCTATTGAACGTCTGGTGAATTTCATTGAACATCCCCAGGGCGATGTTACTAAAAAGGTGACCGAAGCGTGCATTGCCCAGGGATTTCATTCGGATTTCATTGAGATTCCCTGTATTTCCCATGACAACCCCATCCTGATCATCCCTAAAAAGCATCGTCGGAAGGTGTTGGACAAACTGATACCCAACGATGAGGTTAAATGGAGGATCTTCACCGAAAAAGAGTATGAATGGGTCTTCAGTCATGAACCCTGTACCATTTGTGAGTCCATCTACCAGGCGCTGCTGGAACGCTTGGGATCTCCAGAAAAAGTCTTTGACATGGTGTATGCCAGGCCCTACTATTTCAATCGGCGACTGGGAACTGGGATTTCAGTTTTTAACCCGGGAGATGTCCCTTTAAAACAAAATGTCATGAGCAACCAGATGCTCCAGCATCGCATCAATAATCTGTTCCGGGACAGTAATTTAATCAACTACATCTATTCTCGTTTTTCCAAGACCAACAACGGCATTTATGCCTTGATGGATATTAAATCCCACAACGTCGAGCGCATGGTGGAACTTCATAATATCATCAGTGAAGCGGTGCACAAGGTGGAAGACATAGAAGAAAATGTAAATTCACTTTTTCTGGCATTGATGAACCCGGAAGACAAGAAAAATATCCGTGACTTTCCCTCTTTCACCGACCGTATCCGGTATATCAATATTCCCTATGTTCTGGATATTGAAACGGAGATGAAAATTTATAATAATATTTTTGGGCGTCATGTAAAGGATGCATTTTTGCCCATGGTCATGGATAATTTTGCAAGGATCATCATCTCCTCCCGATTGAAGCCTAAATCAGACGCCCTTGTGGAATGGATTAAAAGCCCTCCAAAGTACCGGTTATACTGTGATGAGCCCCTGATGCTGCTGAAAATGGAAATTTATTCGGGACATATTCCCGACTGGCTGGACGATGCAGACCGCAAAGCCCTTGATGGTAAAATGTGGCAGAAAATTTTTAAAGAGTCGGAAAATGAGGGTAATTATGGATTTTCCGGGCGGGACTCCATTCGTATTTTTGATCAGTTCTACTCCCTGTATGCAAGGGAGAATCGACTGATCAATATGCCCGTGCTCTGCTCATTTTTTAAAGGGGTGATGAAGGATTATCCTAAAATGGTGCCCGAAGGATTTCTGGATTCTCTCTTGCGCATGTATGATTATAATGTGCTCCAGCAGGTCAAGGAATCCCTTTATTATTATAATGAGGAACAGATTTCAAAGGATATTAAAAATTATATCTCGGCCCTTACCTTTGAACTGGGTGCCGAGGGACAATGTCTTTTCACCGGTGAAGAAATTCATGTGACCGAATCATTTCTAAGCTCCATTGAGAGTCGTCTTTTCATCGAGGGCATCACCATGGAAAGGCGCATGGAAATGCGCAAAGATGTTTTAAATCAATATACCACCCACGCCCTTCCCCGGGAGATGATGGTGGAAGAAAAGGATATCACAGAAACCAGGCTCTTTTTATCCTTGTATGAGCGCTATGTCTATAACCTTAAAAAACGGGTACTGGAACCCTTTTTGAGCAATGAAAATTTCCGACGGGCCATCCGGGATTTTGATACTACAGATTTCAAAGCCTATGACAAACGCATCAAAAGTGATGTTAAATTTCTTATCGACAATATGGCAGATAAGTTCGAGTATACTGAACAGGGGGCCAAAGAAGTATGTATTTACGTGATTGACTCTAAATTGGCGGGTAAGTTTAAATAACAACGGCCTACAAAATTGGATCATCGAGTGCCAGGAGGATTTTCATGGCTTCAAGGGCGGCAATGTAGCCAAAAATTCCGCTGATCATGGATAGGCTGCCCATGAGATTTTGTTGTCTGCCGCTGTTGGAAAAATTTGCTTCTGTTTCCTGGGATACTGACGTTTTTTCCACGGTTTCCGTGGAATAAACGGTGTGAATGCCCGATGCTACGCCCATGCGTCTTAAGCGTTTCCTCACCGACCGGGCCAGGGGGCAGGCCAGGGTTTCGGAAATATCTCCGGTGGTGATGGCCGTGGGGTCCATGCGCCGGGCCGCCCCCATGCTGGAGACTACCGGGATGTTACGCTGCACCAGCTCGAACAGGATATTGACCTTGGGGTTCAGGCTGTCAATGGCATCCACCACCACATCTGTGGGGGATTCAAACACTTCATTAAAGGTTTCTTTGTGGCATAGGATGTTAAACACCTCCACTTTCATGTCCGGGTTGATTTGCAGCAGGCGCTCCCGGGCCGCATGGGTTTTTAATCGTCCCAAATTGGCTTCAACGGCCAGTAGCTGCCGATTGAAATTACTGACACCCACCTCATCAAAATCCACAATCCTCAATGTGCCTACCCCGCTTCTTGCCAGGGCTTCAATGGCGTGGGAGCCCACTGCACCCAAGCCGATGACGGTTATGTTTGATTTCTCCAGGCGATCCATGGCATCTTTACCCAGGAGCAGTTCTGTGCGTTTGAATTTTTCTCTGTTAAATCCCATGGATTTCTTTGTTTGTTCCTTTTAATAGCATTTTTTTTACCTGGAAGGGATCAGACTTGCGTAATTGGGAGCTTTGAGCTCTCCATGGCTTTTAGTCGATAACGCCAATAACACAAGCCTGACCCCATTCTTGCAGAACCTATTCTCAAGTTTTTATTTTGTGGGAAATTTTTTGTCAAGAATAAGGTTCCACTGGTCTATTTTATCCTTGCACTGTTTAAACAGAGGGGCCGTATCCCCCTGGATGGTAATGGAAATGATGGTATCTCCCTTGGTGATTTGGTTTACGACAGCCATGTCCTTGGCTGAAACAACGGCCCCGAACACCGTGTGTTTTCCGTTCAACCAGGGAGTTTTTACATGAGTGATAAAGAACTGACTGCCATTGGTATTGCGACCTGAATTGGCCATGGAAAGAATTCCCGGCTGATCATGCACAAGACCCTTTACCATTTCATCTTGAAATCTATAACCAGGTCCCCCCCGACCCGTGCCAAAGGGGCATCCCCCCTGGATCATAAAGTTGTCAATAACCCTGTGAAACTTAAGGCCGTTGTAGTAACCGCGCTTTGAAAGATTGGCAAAGTTGGCCACGGTATAGGGGGTTTTATCGGCAAAAAGGTTCAGGTGAATAATGCCTTTGCTGGTTTCCATGACCGCCGTGAGAGTGCCCTTGGAAGGGGGAGCAAC
>JASFYZ010000203.1:0-3503 GCA_045046665.1 Desulfobacterium sp. | reverse complement strand
ATTTGTTATTTTACATTTTATGCAAACCAGTACGGTGGCCGAAACGATGACCCAGGCCGGTTTGTTTTAGGTAAAACCTATCTTGAGCGTCGTGTTTTGCAGCATTAATCCTTATTATTTGATGGTATGGATATTGCTTATAATTAAATCCGACCTTTATGGATTGTAGTAGGAGATATCGTTTTGTTAATTATTATCTAATTTAGGAGGACTAAAAATGACAGATGGGAATGAAACCCAGACAGATATGGCCGTTGCAAAGGCTATAGATACAGATATGTATATGGATGATGTGGAACTGGCTAAACGTCTTTTAGAAAATGCTGAGCAAAATGGCGGTAAACTGTCTGATTCAGATATTGTTTTTACTTTAAGAAACCTTTTGAAAATGAAGTATTATCCAGTAGCCGTTAAATATTTTTTTGATCAGGCTGAGCTGGATGATTTTGAAAATAATGTTGAGTATAAGACGTCTCTTCGCACGATCACTTTTTGTGCATATGTGGCTGCATCAAGGCAGAGGGGAGATGTCCTTCTGGGAACAGCAGACAAAATAGGCTGTGGCAATGCAAAATTTGTAATGAAATGGAAAGAGATTGATGATTCTGAGATAAAGAGCCATTTGAAATATACCAAAGACTGGGATCAGGCTGAGCGTTTTGTAAAAACAAAAAAACGATTGTCTCAGGCGCCTTTAGCTTTTGCTACAGCTCCTTTGCACAAAGCCCCTTTTACACCTGATGTTATTCATGGTATGTGTGATGTTCTCCAGTCCTACCATTTGGGAAATGACTGGAATGCCGCTTTTGATACCCATCCCTTGAAAACGGTCATGACCATGAATTCGTCAATTTGTCATGGTTGCGTTCAATGCCACGTAGTTCAAAAATTTAACATTACCCAGATGTGCAGCAGCAGTTACACTGCCGGAAAAACAGAGCAGGGCGAGATTAACTGGATAATGCCCTACAAACAAATGGAACCAACAATTCACTGGATGCTGGAAAGAACCATCAGAGACGGCGGCGTATCTTTTCCACGAACTGGTGAGACCTATCCTGGATTTGATATTTGTAAACTCTGTCCATTTTTAACATTTACTAAACCTAAAAAGAAAAAGTCTTAATTTTTTGGCATCCTTCAAAAGTACTTTACACTTTCTTAGAGCATTCCCCATTTGCTGGGGCTTTTTCCCAAAAGACTGTAAAGTCGTTTGGGGAAGATATGAAGGATGCCGGGTTTATCACCATGAAATCCAGCCAGGGAAAAGAGCTTAAAGCTATGGAATTTCCGGGATTGTGGAATGGTTCCATGGCGTTCTGGACCACGGTGTTTGTGGAGGTGCCCCTTTCCACCTTTAATCCGGTGAAATTGGTGAAATTGGTGAATGATCTGCTTCGTCCTGAACATCAGATCTCTGGGTGATGCCGGTGGATGAAATTTCTATTTTTCTTTCCCGGTAGAGAAGGGCAATGGATCGTTTAAACTCTTTTTTGCTCATGGCAAAGGTTTCCCGGATAAGATCCGGGCTGGTTTTGTCATGGCAGGGAATAAATCCTCCGGCTTTTTCCAGGATATCAAGAACAATGGCACTGGAGCCGGGCACTGACGCATAACCGGGTTGTTTCAACACCAGATCAATTTTTCCGTCTTCTCGAATTTTGTAGATAAATCCTTTTGTTTTATCCCCGATGGTAAACGTGGGAAAGGTGTCTGCCTTGTATAGCATGCCGCTGTGGCTGTTGTTTATTATGGCCTGGTATCCCATGTCGGTGCTGCGGTAAATCAACAGATCCACCTCATCCCCTTGGGATATTCCCGCCTTATATTTACTCAGGTTCTGCTCGATGCGGGCTGTGGCATAAACCCGCTGGGTCTCTGGGTCCAGGCACACCTTGACCACATGGCTTTCTCCCTTTCTCAATCGGGGGGACATCTCATCTGCCGGCACCAGCAGGTGCTTTTCAAGTCCCCAGTCCAGAAAGGCCCCAAAGCTTGTGGTGTCCACCACTGTCATGCAGGCAAAGTCCCCCACCACGCCCCGGGGAGTGAGGGTGGTGGCAACGGGGCGGTCCTCTGAATCCGTGTAAACAAATACGGTGATGGGGTCCCCGGGTTTCAGCCCCTTGGGCGCATATTTTCCGGGGAGCAATACCTCATCCTCCTTGGGGTTGAGGTAAAAACCAAATGAAACTTCTCGTTCCACCACAAGGTCGTTGTAACTGCCGATGATTAACATGATAAAAGTATATTTTCCTTTAATTGATTGCGGGTGTTGAAAGGGAACGGGTGTATATGAAAAAGAAAATTACCCCTGTTGCCATGAGAATGGTACCACAGGGAAAGGCATATTCAAGGGAAAAATAGTCCATGACCCCCCCGGCACCCATGGCCCCCACCATCATTCCGGCGCTGTGAGCCACTGTTAACATGGACATCACCGATGCCATGGATTTTGTTTCATGTCCCAGAATTACCCCCATGGCCATTATGGCGGGCATGGATATGCCGCCCCCCAGTCCAAAAACAGATACGGCCATGAGCAAATCTTTATATGTGTCTGCTGTAAAAATGAGCATGAACGATGCCCCGCACAAGAGCCCCCCTGTAATCACCATCCATCGTTTATTCATACGATCGGCCAAAGTGCCCATGGGAATTTGGAGAAGGCCACTGATGAAAATACCAAGGGTCACCAGAATACCCGTGGATGAGCCCGACAGGTTGAACCGGTTCTGGGCAAACAGCGGGATAAAGCACCAGATGATGGAGATGCAGGCCGTATAAGCAAACCGATAGATAAAAAGTCCGGTGAACCAAGGTGTTTTAAAAAGCGGCTTCCAGGCAATGGGCATTTTATCCCTGGAGCTGACAGGTTCCCGGGACACCGGGGGGAGAAAAAAGGCACTTAATCCAAATCCAACGGCTGACAGTAGCCCCATACACACAAAGGCCGTATCCATGGACCAGGCATCGGTGATGACACCACCCAGGATGGGGCCGACACTGAGGCTGGCAAACATGGACATGTTAAATAGGCCCATGGTGTACCCTTCCTTTCCCCGGGGGGTTATTTCTCCCACATAGGCCTGGACCACGGGCATCACCATGGCCGAGGCAATTCCCTGGAAAAATCGTGTGAGAATCAGGTCCATTACCGAGTCGCCAGCAATGAATGCAAGGGACATCAGGGTATATCCGGCAAGCCCCATGAGAATAAAGGGTTTTCGTCCCTTCTGGTCCGATAGTTTACCAAACCAGGGTAATAGCAGGGTTCTTGACAGAGAAAAAGAACCAAATATAAGCCCCACCTGGACACCGGCGGCCCCCATATTTTCTGCATACACCGGCAGCAGTGGCACCACGATGCCCACCCCGGTTACCGTGGCAAACAGGGTGAAAAACAGAGTGAAAAAAATACCTCTGTGGGGGGGGGAGGAATTCGCTGATTCCCCCCCCGTTGCCGATTTTTTATCTCTGTTGGATTTCATTGTTGGTTTATA
>JASFYZ010000202.1:0-5151 GCA_045046665.1 Desulfobacterium sp. | reverse complement strand
GGTTTCCCGGATGGTTCTGCCCTTGGAAATTCTGGCAATAAAACCGCTGCAGAAGGGGATATAACTAACCCACCACAGCCAGTAAAATACCACCCACCAGTTGAGCCAGCTGCGTTGTTCCCAGACACCTTCCTTGAAGTTGGCGGCATCGGTCCAGAAGGAGAGGGTGATGAACTGACTTGCATAGGCGCCAAGGGTCTGGGTGATGAGGCTGAACAGATACCCGGTGGGACCTACGATGAGCAGGTAAATCAGCATGCCAAGCCCAAGGTAGATGTTGATGAGGCTCAGGTATTTAATGCCCCGCTCCACGCCGCTGACGGCGGAGATGGTAAAGGCGAGGATAATCATGGCCATGGCCACCAGAGTACCGGAGGTGCCAAGCTCAATGCCGGTGATGTGTTTGATGCCGTATGCAATGGACAAAACACCAAATCCCAGGGAGGCACTGTTGCCGCCCAGGGTGCTGATGACGCCCAGTACATCGGCCGTTTTGCCCCAGAAACCGGTGAGGGACTTATCCTTTAAGATGCCAAAAAGGCCGATACCCAATGTCATGGGTTTGCCCAGGCGATAGGCAGGAAAGGCAATGGCCAGACCGCCCACGGCAAACATGGCCCAGCCGTGAAATCCCCAGTCAAACCAGGTGAGCAGCATGGCTTGTGGAATGCCAGCGGCGGTGCCCGCGGTACCGGCGTCAATGGTCCAGGATGACTGGTACAGGTGGTACAGGGGTTCTGCCGAGCACCACATGAGGGTGGAGAGTCCGAAACCTGCACTGAACATCATGGAAACCCAGGCAATAAATGAAAACTCAGGTTCGTCGGTGTCTTTGCCAAGTTTCATGGTACCGTACTTACTCAGACTCAGCCAGATGACAAAAAATACCGCTGAGCTTACACCAATGAGAAATGCCCAACTGAAATTAAAAATCAGCCAGTGGTTGATGGCATCGAAAAAATTCTTGGTGGCATCTGAATCAATCATGATGGCTGCCAATATGAATAACAGAATTCCCACAACGGGATAAAAGACCTTTTCGTCATAGTCGCCAAATATCGGCTCGATCAGCTTGCGCATTTTACCTCCAGCGTCTGGTGGTTAAGTGTAAACCTGTTTTGTGGTAACGGGGTGCCACCCGGATGTGATGGTCCTTGATGCAACCTATTTCACAAAACAGAACCATGGGAAGCGTGCAAATGTGTTTTGCCCACTTCCCATGGCATGTATTGCTGTCTCTGAAGACTAACTGATCCCCATTTCTCTTTCTGTCTCCTCTACGATGGCGCGGAGTTTTTCCGCCACACCGTCGGGAAGGGGATCGGGCTTATGGGTTTCCATAATATGCCTGGCTTCGTCCATGGCCCTTTCATGGAGGCTCTTGCTACCAGCGGCCTCCCATGAGGCTCTTACTCTTCTGTCCATCAATTTGGGCTGTGATTGAATTCTCATGTTTTCAAAGGTGTTTTTGTGGGTGAGAAAATCCTTAAATGGGCCGACCTCCTTGGTCACCTCCACGGAAAGGGTTTCATCATTCACTGGAATACCGTTTACACAGAATTTGATCATTTTTGCTATTTCATTGTCCATCACCAGCTGCCCGTAGTCAAAGGTCATGCCACTTTCGATCATTCCCAGGCCGTAGATCAGGTTGGCACCTGCCAACGCTGCCATCATGCCTGTCATGGTTTTTTCATGACCGATTTGGGCATCGCACATCTTTGAATCGCCCTAACCACCGGCGACCCACGTGGGCAGTCCATAGTAATTGCCAAGTCGTGCCACAGCTGCATTGATCATTCCGCATTCAGGGGAGCCCACCGAAGCGGCTCCGAATCTCAAATCCATGGAGGTGGTGGAGCTGCCGTAGAGCACCGGGGCACCCTTCACCGTGTTCTGGCTCAGAACGATACCGGACAGAATTTCCGCATTGTGATTTACCAGGGTACCTGCCAGATTCACCGGAGAAGATCCCCCGGCCATGGCCATGGACAGGATGTTCACGGCAAGTCCGCTTCTGGCACCTTCCATGATGATTTCACAGGTGTCCTGGACCAGCTTCAGGGGACTGATAGGGCAGGTGATAAAGGACAGAATGGGCCGTTCCCGGAGTTTGTCCATGCCACCCACAACAGCGGCTGCCATCTGGACCAGTTTTTTCACAAGGTGTCCGCTGATGGGACCCAGGAAACAATGCTTTGTGGTGTTGGAAAGAAAGGCCTCGGCATTGTGTAAGGGCGCTACGGCCGGGTTGACATCATGGGCACCCACGGCACGTTCATACACATCGATTTCGCTCATGGCATCCACCATTCTGGCGGTCATGGCAACATCTTTTTTAAGGGTTTCTCTGAGTTCACCGGAATCAATGTCAAAGATCTTGATTCCTTCCCCAAAGTTGGTAAATCCCACCCGGTTGTTCTCCAGGACATAATCATTTTCCGGCTTTCGTCCGGCAAGAATGATCTTGGATGGGGCCGAGCTGATGGCATCTTCCACCATGTATGGCTTGATTTTTACAATTTTTCTTTTTTTGTCGATGATGGCACCGGCATCACCAAAGGCTTTGAGGGCTTCTTCGTCCTCCACAAAAACCCCTGTCTGTTCAAGGACTTCAAGTGTTGCCAGGTGAATGTCATAGGCTTCATCATCGCTGAAGATGTTGAGACTGAATCCTCCACTCAACTGTCTTCCGGCATGTACATTGCGCTTCACGACGGTTCCTCCTTTCTTAGATGTGTGACCAATTTCTACATGTGTTGCATACAAATATCTGCTGTGCGTCATGAATTCGGCCGAATTCAGGGTGTGTTCGTCGTTCTCGTGTTCTCTATATTTCCTTAATAATCTTAGCACTATCTGTGCCATGGTGATGAAAAGAGGTATGTTTGTGGTTGTTTGTCTTTGAAAACTATGTATTGCAAGGGTTATAAGGTGAGGATGGCGGAGGGGATTGCAGGAGCGGGGATAGAAAATAAGATATGATTTTGATTTTTTTATGACTCAAATCTGAATATAGAGTGATAATTCAAGGTTTTATGTAGATCTAAATATGGTTCAATTTTGATTTTACTCATATTCCCTTAAAAAACAGCATGATATGCTATTTTTGAATAATTTTTGAATCAAAGCATCGACATTTTATTCGCATCTAAGCGGGTAAATTTTATTATGGCCGTTGGTTGTTCCGTCGCAATCGATGGCTCAGGCTGTGGATTTTCAGCTTTCTCACCACGGAAGATTGGCTCAACTTCAGGAATCCGGCCAAGGAGCGGGTGGTGTCGTATTTTTCCAGGGCCTTGAGCATTAATTGTTTTTCGCATATCATCAATTTTCCTTTGAAATCAAAGGCATTGCTGTCTGAAAGATTGTGCTCCATGGCGGGTGACTGGGGCATTAGAGCCACATTCTGTTCGACCAGATCATCCAGAACATCGCTTTCTCCCATGACCACTGCTTTTTTTAAAATATTTTTTAATTCCCGGACATTTCCTGGAAAAGTGTAAGCCTGAATCTGGGCAATTCCCTTGGCGGATATCTTTCGTTTGACATCGTACTTTGCATTGTATTTTTTCAGAAAAAAGAGGATCATTTCAAAGATGTCTTCCGGACGTCTGCGCAGGGGCGGCAACGTGATGGTAAAGGTGTTGAGCCGAAAAAAGAGATCCTGGCGAAATTTGCCCTGGCGCACCTGCCGGGTCAGGTTGATATTGGTGGCGGTGATGACGTTACAGTCGATTTTAACGGGTCTTAATCCCCCCAGCCGCATCACCTCTTTTTCTTCCAGGCATTTTAAGAGTTTTGCCTGGACCGGAAAGCTCATTTCACCCAGCTCATCAAGGAACAGGGTGCCGCCGTTGGCCATTTCGAAAAGCCCTATTTTGCCCTTATCCCTGGCCCCTGTGAATGCCCCTTTGTCGTACCCGAACAGTTCCGCCTCCAGCAGGGTTTCAGGCAGTGCTGCACAGTTGAGCTGTACAAAGGGGCTGTCGCTGTCAAAGGCCTGGCTGTGGATATATTTTGCCAGCAGTCCCTTGCCGGTGCCGGATTCTCCCAAGATGAGAATGGGGCTTACCTTCCGCCTTGCAAGTTTCATCACCGTTGCAATGACCTGTTGCATCTCTTTACTTTCTGCAATGATATTCTGGTCTTTCAACTCCTTCAAATTTAGGGTGGTCAGTTCCTCTCTGTATCGGCTGGTGGTGTTCTGGGACTGTTCCAGTTCGTCCCTCATTTCATTTAAGAAGGTCAGATCCCGTTCGTTGACAATGACCATTTCAGTGTCGCCGGTCTCATTGAACACCGGTGTGGCGGTGACCATGAGTTGTATTTGTGGTTTTTTGACATTTTGCAAAATGGTGACGGTCTTTTTGGTTTTGAGCGCTTCCATGGTGGCGGAATGGTCAAAAAAACCGCTTTTTTTCAAAGAACGGATACTTTTACCCACCACATCACGGCTGGTGATGTGGAGTAGTTTTTCTGCGGCCCGATTGATGGTGAGGATTTTTCCGGTGCCGTCACATACCCAGATGCTTTCGGAAGAGGCGTTGAGGATGGTTTCCAGTTGGCGATTGGTGGCCTTGATCTCTTTGGTCTGTTTTTCCACCTCCCGTTCCAGGTTATCTTTGTAGCGCAGCAGGGCCTGATCTTTTTTTCGGGCATCGGTGATATCCATGTGGGTCCCCACCAGGCGCAGGGGGATTTCCTTTTCATCCCAGCGCACCACAATGGCCCGGGAGAGTATCCAGCGATAGGAGCCGTCACTGGCCCGGAGACGGTAGGTGGAATGGTAGGCTTTGTGTTTTTTTTGGATGACATCAACAATTTCCTGCAGAGCCTTTGTTTTGTCATCCGGGTGGAGCATGTTGGCCCAAGTGTGCCCGGTGCCGATGAATTCGTCTGGTTGATATCCTAACATTTCATAATACCGGGGGCTTAAATAGCCGGTGTCGCTGGCCAGATTCCAGTCCCATATACCCTCTTCGGATGCGGTCAGGGCATAATGGAGCCGTTCTTCATTTTCAAGGGAGGTGCCATCGTTGTCCTTGGGGAGTAGGCTGTTGTCAAAGATGCTCTCTGGTTGTTTGGTGCTCATGGCTGTCTCCCTTTCTTGATGAACTTGCGGGTTGGTCTTTCTAAAATAATTAAATC
>JASFYZ010000201.1:0-5926 GCA_045046665.1 Desulfobacterium sp. | reverse complement strand
AATTTTTAAGCACAGTCCTATAAATGAGCACATCAAAAATATCAGGCATGGACTATAAGTCTTACCTGAAATAAGCAAATTTAAAGTGCCAGATACAACACCACCCGTTAAAAGAGTCGAACCAAAAAAATCCAATGGTGTTGCAATGGAGTTCCAGACAGGCACGGTCCTTAAACGATAGACCTGACCCATGGTTGAAACAGTTAATATTCCAAGGATTATTGAGGCTGTTTCAATAATAAAAAGACCTTTTTGAAAACCTGAAAATGTCAAGATCCACAATAGCACAACGCTTGCACCGAATAAATTAATCGAGATAATTTCACGGCTGAGCCATGAACTTTTAATATTAAATACTGCATGGTGCGCGTGTTTTAGGTTGCCCAGATGAGCAGTTGCAGATATCAAACCAAGGGCAATAAATCCAAGGCAGGTTGATAAAATGATGAGTGGTATCTGTACAATTTCGGTTTTGTTTATCCAGCTGTTAAATATGCTTGCCCCGAAAACTCCCACGGAGGTTTGAATCATTAAGGTAAAAATTATCAGGCTTAAGTTATGCATCTTTCACCTCCTCTGGATTTTGAATCAATCCACTGGTATTGTTCGGAAATCCGGCTTGTTTCGGGGGCGTGATTATAAGGTTTGGACAGGTGATTTCAGGTAAGGGCAGGGGAGCGACATGCCCTTTTGTGCCGTGAAGCTTTATGAGTTCATCATAGTTGCCAAATGAGAGGGCGTGGGTGGGACAGGCCTCTACGCAACAGGGGTTTTTTCCCTCCTGGATTTCATCTTGACAGAAATCGCATTTGGTCATGATACCCTTTGACACATCAAGTTGAGGCGCAGAGTATGGACAGGCCCATTCACAATAACGGCACCCGATACATTTTTTTGAATCTATTAAAACTATTCCGGATTCATTCCCATGCATGGCACGGCTTGGACATACTTCAACGCATATGGGATCTTTGCAGTGGTTACAGCCAATGGAAATATAATAGGCAAAGACGTTCTGGGTAAAAGTCCCATCAGCTCCTGCCATCCAGTCTCCACCTGAAAACTCATACACCCTGCGCCATCTTATGCCCGGGTCCAGGTCATTTTTATCCTTGCAGGCAACCATGCAGGTCTTACAGCCTGTACAGATTTGCATATCAATAAAAAATGTCGGAGATTTAATCATGGGTTATTCTTTTCTCTGACCACCTGCACCAGATTTGTGTGCTGGGGATTGCCCTTGGCAATGGGTGTAGGTTTTTGACTGGTAAGGATATTGATGCTTCCGCTTTGATCAATACCTTCCTGATCGGGTTTATACCAGGCTCCCTGGGGAAGAGAGAGTACTCCCGGCATGATCCTTGGAGTCACTTTGGCCCGGATACGGGTTGCACCAATATCATTAAAGACCTTTACAAGATCTCCATGCTCAATGCCACGGGATTCTGCATCCAGGGGATTTATCCAAAGGGCCTGGGGTGACACCTCTTTGAGCCATTTATTGTTTCCATAGGAAGAATGGGTCCGGGGTTTACTGTGATGGCCCAAAAGTTGAAGGGGATAATGGGCTGTATTGTTTGTTCCGGGCATGCCCCAGGTTAAAAGATATTCCGGCAGGGCCTTAATGGAATCACCCCTTGGCAACTCCCAGGTTTGAGCCATATCCCATAGACGCCGGGAAAAGATTTCTATCTTGCCCGAGGGTGTGGCCAGGTGATATTTTTCAGGATTTTTTCTAAAGGAGTCCAGGCCGGCAAAAGATTTGCCGCTTCGAGGCCATTTGTATAAACCCGTTTTTCTGGCTGTTGAAAAATCCGCCGGCAGCTCGGATTTTAGCCTGCGACATTGATGATACATATGTTCAACCCATTGGTCATGATTCATCTCATTGGTAAAATCTTTTTCAATCCCCATGTTCCGGGCAATCCCTTTGCAGATATCAAATAATGTCTTGCATTCACCCATTGGTTGGATGGCCTTTTCACGTATCATGAGAGCTCCCATCTCCACGGCATAACCTTGATAGGAAAGATCCAGCTCTTCAAAACTGCTGGTCCCGGGAAGTAAAATATCGGCATACCTGGCACTTGAGGTCATCACATTCTCAATTAAAACAATCATTTCACACAGGCTTTCATCTTTAAGAATGCGGCTGGTACGATTTATGTCGGAATGTTGATTAATGAGTGTATTGCTGGCAAAACACCAGAGAAATTTGATGGGCACTTCCAGGTGTTTTTTGCCCTTAAGCCCGCTGTTTAAGTTAGTAAAGTCTTTTGGATTTTCAATGGCCCTGGTCCATAAAAAACAGGGAATAGATGTCTTGATGGGATTTTCGCCCATGGGAAGATCAGGCCAGTCAATGCCCCAGGCGGCCTCACGATCGCCGCTGTTACCGCCCTTTACACCCACATTCCCCGTCAGAATCGGCAGCATGCAGATGGCCCGGGCAGTCTGTTCACCATTGGCGTGGCGCTGGGGACCCCACCCCTGGGCAATATATACAGGCTTGGTGCAGCCTATTTCATGTGCCAGCTGTACAATACGTCCTGCAGGAATTCCCGTTATGGTACAGGCCCATTCAGGGGTCTTTGGTATGCCGTCGGAACCTGTGCCCAGGATATAGTCCTTGTAACTATTACCTTTTGGGATGTCTTTTGGCATGGTGGATTGATCATATCCTTTCGCATATCGGTTTACAAAATCGTGATCCACCATGTCGTTAAGGATAAGCACATGGGCAATGCCTGCCACCAGGGCCGCATCAGTACCGGGTCTTATTGGTATCCATTCATCGGCAAAGCCTGTCACAGTATCCGTATGCATTGGATCTATTACAATGATTTTGACGTCACTATTTTTTTTGGCCAATACCAGGTCTCTGACCGTTCCCCCGCCGCTCATCCTTGTTTCAGCAGGATTGTTTCCAAAAAACACAACAAGTTTGCTGTTAACAATATCACTTATGTAATTACCCGTGCCGTTTTTACCATAAAGATAAGTCATGGCATGGAAAATTTGTGCAGTACTATATGAATTATGATAATTGAGTTTGCCGCCTAAAATATTCATGAGCCTTTCAATCTGGTTGTGGTGAGAGACAACACCTCCCAGATTTCCCGTCCCGTAATGGCGATATACGGCCTCATTGCCGTAGCGATCAATGATGTATTTGAGCTTGGATGCGATCAAATCAAATGCTTCGTCCCAGGATATGCGGATAAATTTACCTTCGCCCCTTTTTCCAGTGCGCTTCATGGGAAAAAGGAGCCTTTCAGGGGAGTAAATCCATTTTCTGAGTCCCCTGCCCCGGAGACATGCCCTTATCTGTCGAGTTCCGGGAGAACCGCCGTCCGTATTATCCTCCTTCACTCCCACGACGACGCCATTTTTTACCTGCAGCCTTATGGGACACCTGCTGCCGCAGTTAACATTGCATGTTGACCAGACTATTTTGTCATATGGAGCTTCAAACGGAGGCATTGGACACAGGACTGGCGGTTGGGAATTACCGGTTGTGGGATGATAACAAGACGCTAATTGCAGAGGCAAAAGGGATACACCTGAAGCAGGCGCCCCTGGAAACTTTTATCAACAGCCTTGGGAACAAGGGGAGCTACCCGTTTTATAAAGTCCAATGGCAATTGTCCGAACTGAGTGAAACCAAAATAAATTCTTCAAAAATATTTTCCGATAAATGGCTGGTTCTGGATGACGGCCATGGGGAAGGATCATCCCTGGCGCAGGCATTTCAATCAAAGGGGATCTCCCATATTCTTGCATGCCCGGACAGCCATTGCAAAGATCAGTTGGGAAACCGTATCGATGGCTTTGAAAAAGGGATTGAGGACCTCCTGAAAAAAGAGCAATTTGCCGGTATTGTCAATATGTGCAGCATGGATCAGACCATGCCCGACTCCCTTTTTTATGACAGATTGCCCCCGGATATAACCATGGGCTGCGAGCTGACCCTTGCCCTTGCGCGAGTTCTTTCCAGGGCAACAAATAATGACCCGCCTAAATTGTGGCTTGTCACCAAGGGTGCACTTCAGATTGAAGGTGAAAAATCTCCTGTAAATCCGGTGGGCTCCCCCTTATTGGGAATGGGTAAGGTCATGTCCCTGGAACATCCTGAATTTTTCGGAGGTCTTGCTGACCTTTCTCCCGAAGCCGGAGAGATTGAATTTTCAAAGCTTGTACAGGAACTGGTTGAGCAGGATGGAGAGGATCAGATTGTTCTGCGGGGGGATAAGCGTTATATCCCACGGCTGAAACCCGTGGAAGAGAACAGGTTGCATTTCTCCAGTAATTCCTTTTCCACCGGTGATTTCTTTTCCAAAGATGCCGTTTATCTTGTTACCGGCGGATTGGGCGGACTTGGCATGAGACTTTCCGGATGGCTTGTTGAAAAAGGTGCTCGCCATCTGGTGCTCATGGGACGAACCAACCCTTCACCTAAAACCGAAAGACATATCCGGGAGATTGAAGGGAAAGGGATTGATGTCCGGGTGGTTCAGGGAAGTGTAAACGATGGGACTGTTCTGGAAAAAACATTTAATGATATCTTCCAGACTATGCCGCCGCTTAAGGGTGTTTTTCATCTGGCCGGGCTAGTGGATGACGGCATGCTGAATCAATTGGGATGGACTCGATTTGCAGATGTATTGGCTCCAAAGGTGATGGGTGCCTGGAATCTCCATATACTCACCAAAGATCTGCATCTGGATCATTTTGTTCTCTTTTCATCCACAGCCTCACTTCTGGGCTCTCCGGGCCAGGGGAATTATGCTGCCGGGAATCATTTTATGGATACACTGGCAGAATTGAGGAAGCGTATCGGACTACCGGGATTGAGCATTAACTGGGGACCCTGGTCAGAGACCGGCATGGCGGCAGCACTCAAACCCGAAGACATGAAACGCTGGGAAAAGGGAGGATTTACTCCCCTGACCGTTGAGAAGGGATTCATATTTTTGGAAAAACTTCTTGGACCTGGAAATTCTCAGGTCGCCGTGATGGACATTAATTGGGATGACTACGTCAGATACTACCTTAACAACACCGTATCCCCTGTTTTGTCCCAGGTTGTTTCAAATCTTATAATTAAACCGACTCCATCAAAATCCGTAACCATTGCCAGGTTGGATCAGATTGATGCAGCCGAACCGGAAGAAAAGGAAATACTTGTTTCGGAGCTTATTTCCAGCTACCTGACTAAAGTCATGTGGCTGGATGCAAAGACCCGAATTGACCCTGATCTGCACCTCATGGAGATGGGGCTGGATTCATTGATGGTTATTGAGCTCAGGAATCAATTCAGAAAAGATTTGGGTGTAGAGCTTTCCCTTACGGAATTTTTAAAACAACCGACCATAAGAAAATTGTCCGGAATTGTGCTGAAACGTTTTAGGAAATCCAAAACAATTGAAACGGATAAAATGGTTTCTCCCCGAATACTCCCCCGTCCAGATCAAAGATACGATCCTTTTCCCTTGACCGATATCCAGCATGCCTACTGGATGGGCAGAAGTGGTGAACTGAGTTTAGGAAGTGTCTCATGCCATGTATATCTTGAGGTTGAGATAGTTGAGCTTTCTATAAAAAAATTAAACAAAGCCATATCAAAACTTGCAACTCGTCACGAAATGCTAAGGGCAATAATCCTTCCAGACGGTCGTCAACGAATACTCGAACAACTTCCGGCATATGAGATTAAAACTCAGAGTCTAAGGGATTGCGATTCTGAGTTTATCAAAATCAAACTCAAAGAGATCAGAAATCAGATGTCTCACCAGGTCCTTCCTTCGGAAACAGGGCCTTTATATGAATTTCGAGCATCTCTACTTGATGGAGGGATTACCCGCCTTCATATAAGCTTTGATCTACTCATAGGTGATGGTTGGAGTTTCAACATTCTGATAAGCGA
>JASFYZ010000200.1:0-17768 GCA_045046665.1 Desulfobacterium sp. | reverse complement strand
AGCACAGTAATGTGTTCAGCTAACCGATACTAATAGGTCGTGAGGCTTAGCCACTTCTTTAAACCCAAAGAAGTTTAAACGTTTTAATGCGAATATATTGACATTTAAAAAAACATATGATAAATACTATAGCGAATTAACGAATTGATATTACAGTTTAATTCGGTGGCGCTGGCAAGGTGGGTACACCCGTTTCCATCCCGAACACGGAAGTTAAGCACCTTAGCGCCGATGGTACTGCACGGGCAGCTGTGTGGGAGAGTAGGACGCCGCCGAATTAATTCTTTATAAAGGCCCTGATCATTATTTAATAATGATCAGGGCCTTTTTTTTTGCCTTGCATTCATTATTCAGACATCCTTCATTTCCCAGTTTACAATTGCTGGAGCAATAACCCCATTCTTTGAGAATCATTTCCCAAAGACAGTGCACTTCTTTTGACATGATATGTAGGATTTACATGGGCGGTGTTGTGATTCCTCCTAAATTATTGCCATGTCGGAACTGCACTGGAAATAATACAATGGTATAATGCCGTCGGGGCTCTGCTGTGGGTACTCCGGTGTTGCATTTCCGAATAAAGAGCTGAGCCAGTGCGTTAAAGTTGATGGATTCGTAAGAAGTCTGGAGTCTATTTTTTAACCACAATCCATTGTGGGTTAACAAAGGTCAAATCCACATGGGAAATGAGCTGACAAAACCTACCTTCGGGTGAAATGACGAACTATTATTAAGTACCCACACATATGTTTTTCAGCATTCCGTGGGTATATATCGCTGATATGTCTCAGTTTTATTTTGAAGAATATATGCTCGGGTACTTACTATTGAATTATCTCAGGGAGTGCTTTGTCAAGACAAAGCAAATGATGGTAGATATCAGCAGCCCATAGGCCACAAAAAAAACTGTTGTGAATTTATTTTTACTGATCGTGAATGCCGCCCCCATCTTTTTCTCTTTTTTTATACCGTCTCCAGTCTTATTTTTTCCCCCGGTGTCTTTTCCTCTCTTTACATTGCCTTCTGTGGGGTTTTCAAATAAAAAACGGTTCAAGGTAATCCGCATGGAACCATGAACCAGTGGGTTTAACATCATTACCTTCTGGGATGTCACCGGCTTTTGGTTTTTCATGAGCACAACGCTGGCATAATTTTTATCAGGGTGGAATGTTTTTCTTGTCATCAAATGGCGATTTTTTTTTGTTTTCATGGATATTAAGCGTGTATCATCCACAAAAGTGATCCCTTGAATTACAAAGGAAAACCCATCAGAAAGTTCATGGGATTCTCCGGGATAGAGCTGAATATTTTCTATTTTATGCCCACTGATCAGGCTCAGGCCATGGCATGTCAGTACCAGTAGAAATAAAACATGCATGAGCATAAAACTCCATCGTTTTAACGAGGGCCGTTTTAAGGCAGCGGACAAGAGAGTGGTAGCACTGCACAGAAGTGTGTTGATAAAAAGGATAGCAGATACCATGCACACGATTATGACCCATATGGATACAATGGGATTACTGCTGATAGTTGCTCCCAGCCAGTGATGGATAAGCTTGCTGTTTAGTCCATCAATGGCACTTTGATGATCCGGGAAATAACATAATACCACTCCCATAATCAGGAGCACCCCCAGGCTGATGATGGAATAAAAGGTGAGGTGAATGGATGCTAATTTTTGTATCATAAATAATTCCTTTTACAATATTGCAATCTGTGCGGGTAGCAATTATTTGCTGCGCAGCAACAATGCAAATGAAACGAATTGGAGTAATTTTAGCCTTTCAACTGTATCGTTACCTTTAAGGGAGTTCATGGAAAATAATATACCCAACATCAATGAGCTTCATACCGACTCTCCAGAGTGCTGGATGCAAGAGTGGGTAGTTTTATTATGATGAAGTCCCTAAATACCACTGTGCTGCCAATCCAAATAAGCTCAACAATGATCTACCAGCACAGGTTGTAATCTTTTTGCCAATTTTATTTTGGTTAAAATCTATATTTTAATATTCAATGGTAAAAAATGGTCCACATAAGAAAAAGTGCTGGCAGTGACCCTGTCATAGCTTTTATCCTGGAATTTCTGGCAAAAGACGGGGGCAGGTGGCAGGTGAGCATAACTAACATGAACACAATGGCGGCTTTGAAAAAGCCTTTGCTCCATTGCCAGGAGTCTCCTAACCAGTTCAGACACCACCATGATCCTGCCCATTCACTGCATAAAAATACCACAAGGCCTACCAGCAATAGCGTTCGTGCACTTGAAAAGAAAACATTTTGTCTTAAATTTTGATTCTTGCGTATTTTCTGATTGTTGTTTTCCAGGGAGGCTGCTGGAGTTTTAATATTACGGGATGCTGCTTTGGAGCATGTTTTCAGGGAATCCTTTTGAGCCGTTCTTAAGGCCACTTTCTCATTATTAAACTCAGTTGAGTTGCTGATGTTTTGACCCCATATTCCCATTTGGTATAATAACGCCGTGCGGGTAAACAGTGCCGCAGCCGTGAGACGAAGATTAAAAAATAAATTCACCCATGGGTTGCCATACATGAAAAAATCTGGATTGAATTCTTTGGGTTGCGTGATGTGGTACAAAAGTAAACAAAGTGAAAGTACAGCAGTACCCCCACAGCTTTTAAGCTGTATGGAAATCTTTTTGTCTTTCCAGAATTGAATTTCCAGCAGCGTTAATATAAAAATAAGGTAAAAGGTGGCTTCAAAGGCACCATACAGGGGAAGACGATGTTCTGTGAAAATCAGTATGGTGATCCCTGAACCTGTTACTATCATCGAACTGAACAATATTTTTTTGACAATCTGTATCTTTTTTTTTACAACAAAATAAAGTACAAGTGTCAATAGTACAATGACAAGGTAATATAGTAGAGAAAGAAAAGGGAGAAGCATTTTGAACCTCTTTATCTGAAAATGCCGACTGTAGAGCCTTCTGCGGCATTATGTTATTGCATTATTTGTTGTGTGGTGCCCGACATGTCCGTTATTGAGATCTTCATTGATCACAACTGTTCTGATTTTTTAATCCACGCTGGCTTCCGGTGGCTCACCCACGAGGGAAAAATTTACCTTGCACAATGCCAACAATTTTTCAACGGCAAGGTCGTCATGGACATGGATAAGATCTGTTTTCTTAAAAGGCCACAATTGGCATATGGGAGAAACCAGGGATTCCCGGATGATCCAGATATGGGTGGGGTTTTTCAATGCCATGAGGGGGTCAATACAAGGTGCCCATCCCTGCCCCTGAATTTCCATGCGCCCCATCTCATCCACCATGATTATCTTTGCCTCTTTACATACTTCAGGCATCAAAGCGTGATATCCTGCATTGATGCCTTCCTTGAAAAAGGTGTAAGGAACCTTGCCTGATAATGGGTGTGAATTTTTCGGGTTGCTTCGTTTTGCCAGCGGGGTTATCATTTTTGTTTTTAAATCAACCAGATTAAATCCGCATCGCTGGTTGTGCTTCCAAAGCCCTTGGGCAATGAAGCCTGCCATGGGAATAGACAGTTGCTGGAGCTTTTTTATGAAGTTCCAGGCCAGGGAAGATTTTCCTGACTGCACAGGTCCGGTGATGACGATGCGATGACTCCCGGTTCTTTTTTTTTCACTGGAGTTGTCGATTCTTTGATTCGGGTGCAAAGGCTTTTTTACATTGGAATTAAAGCAGGGCAATTTGTGTTTTTCGCAGTGTGTAGTCTTGCTTTTTTTCAAAATGATCCTTCTCTAAGTGCCTCGTGTTGTGTCTCAGAGTTTTTGTCAAAATTGTTATGTTCACACGAGGTCAGATTTGTGTTCTTGGCGTTAGCCTCCCTATTTATGCAAAGCAAAGATTCCAACGATGCCACTATTACACGCCTGAGCCCTCTCCGATAAGGCTCTGGAATCCAGCACAGCCCTCTACATCACAGCCCTCTAAGTTTGGGTATCTAAAGTTTGCTGTTTTTTAACATGAAGCGCGTCCGTGGGAATAAAAAACTGTCCGTCCCGGTTAAAGGGAAGGGCAGTGGTGTCAGTTTCATAGAGCCGATCCATATTGGCCTTGCTCATAACCGTTTTCACAGGACCTGCGCCAAAGACCACCCCATCCTTTAATAATATGACTTCATCTGCAAAAAGCATGGCCATGTTGGGATCATGCATGGCAGCCACAACAGCCGTGTTTTCCTGGAGGCATAGGTGTCTGATCCGATTCAACAACAGATATTGGTTTTTAAAATCCAGATGGTTGGTGGGTTCATCCAGCAGCATGATATCACTGGTTTGAACCAGAGCGCACGCCAACAGGGCCATCTGGCGTTCTCCGCCGGATATGCGATTAAAGTTGGCTGTTGCCAGATACTCCACATCAAGGGTTTTAAGGGCTTTCATGGCAAGTTCATAGTCTTCAGGGCCAGGCACCTGGGTGGCACCTAAAAAGGGTGCCCTTCCCATGACCACCACATCCAGCACCGTAAAGGGGAAGACCTCTGGGTTTTCCTGCACCACCAGGCTGATGTGCCGGGCCACCTGCTTTCTGGACAAGGTTCGTAAGTTGATTCCCTTGATATGAACTGTTCCGGAAGTCGTTTTTTGAATGCCATTGAGACAGTGTAGCAGGGTGGTTTTTCCTGAACCATTGCGTCCCAATATGGCCGTGAATGTACCGCTTTTCATGGAAAGAGAGATCCCTTTGAGAATGGGAATTTTGCCATGGGAAAAAAACAGGTTTCGGCACTCCAGGGCTACAGCCATCCGCTTCCCCTGTTTTTATAAAGTAAGAACCCAAACACTGGGGCACCCGTGAGGGCCGTGATGATACCTACGGGCAGTTCTGCCGTGGTGATGGAACGGGCGGCACCATCGGCGGCCAGCATGAACAGCGCACCTAACAGGGCTGTTACTGGCAGCATCTCTTCATGGCGTGGTCCCACAAGGGTTCTGGCCATGTGGGGAATAATCAGGGCGATCCAGCTGATCTGTCCACAGGTGGCCACCATCACCGACACCATAATAGCGGTCAAAATAATCAAAATAATCCGAAATAGTAACGGATTTATACCCAGCGAGCTTGCCCGGGTGTCACCCATGGAGAGGATATTGAGGCGAAACCGGAACATCATGATGACAGAAATACCCACCAGAACCACGGGTCCGGCAGTGGCAAGATTGGTCCAGGTCACCCGTGTCAGACTGCCCATGATCCAGAAAACAATGCCTGGTAGTTCGTCATAGGGGTCGGAAAAGTATTTTAAAATCATGAGCAGTGCATTGAAAAAAGAGAGCACCACCATGCCTGCCAGGATCATGACAATCACCGGGCGGATGGCAATCAGGCGGGCAATGCCCAGGGTCATGGACACCGCCAGAAGACCAAAGATAAAGGCTAATAATTGAACCAGGGAGACGCTTTCTCCAGGCAGAATAATTCCCAGGGCCGCACCCAGTGTACATCCGGCGGAAACCCCCAGAATATCCGGAGACACCAAAGGATTACGAAAAAGGGCCTGGTACACGGCCCCGGACACCGACAGGCCCATGCCCACCAGGATGGCCATGAGGCACCGGGGAAGGCGAATCCATAATAAAACCATTTTCTGGGATGCCAGGTCCGGGGAAAGAGTCGTATCTTTGCCCATGGCACAAAGAATTTTCCAGATATCAGACACAGTGATCTCGTATCGACCGGCCAGCATGGAAATAGAAAAAAGGATCACCAGAAGTCCCATGAAAACAAGACGATATGGGAAGGTGGATTTCCGGTGGAAGGGGGTGCCATAGTTCAATGGAGGAGGCCTTCCGGGAGTCTGTCGTCCAGGATTCCCCCCATTTCCACCAGTGTTTTATGAAATAATTCTTGATGAAAATTGTTGGCATAGGCTGTGAAGTCGATGTCTTGGAAATATTGGGGGTATGCCTGGCAGGCAGCCCAAAGGGTACCAAGCACTGACAGAGGGGAAGGAAAATCCCAAGGGGCCAAATTACTGGGGAAACGATATATCTGATGCTGGGCAAGTGCTGTCACCCTTTGAAGTGCTGGATTTTGAATGGATTTGAGCCCTTGGTTGTTAAGATTTCTGGAGATAAAAATAATATCGGGATTCCATGCCAAGAATTGCTCCGGAGAGATATCTTGAAAGTAACCGTTGAGGTCATGGGAGACATTGATCATCCCAGCCTGGGATAAGATATTATCCTGGAGCATGTTACCGGCAGCGGTGTTGAAGAAACTCCGGGAGGAGGCAAAATAGGCTTTTTTCCTCTCCTGCTGGGGAATCGTTTTTGTTCTGGATTTAACCAATGCCAGCACCTTATCCATGGCGTTGATGGCTTTTAAAGACCTATGGGGAACCCCCACCGCCCGGGAGATGACTTCAAGGGACTTTTTGATATTGTCCATGCTTTCCGGAAGAATGATGATGCTGGGAATGCCCATGGTTTCAAGGCGTTTTGCCAGGGATATCCCATCCTTTTGGGCATATAAGATGACAAGATCTGGCTTGAGGGAGAGGACGGTTTCAAGGTTGATGCCGGTGGATTTTGTACCCACCCCGGTTAATTGTGTCACCCCGGGAAACACGGCCCGGGTGAGTTTGTCTTTTTTGGAATGGGTGTCAATACCCACCAGCCTGTCCTGCAATCCCAGGGAGAGGATACACAGGGTCACTGGTTTAAAGGTGGGAATAATGCGTTTGACTTCGCCATGCAGGGTGACCTTCCGTCCCATCATGTCGGTTATGATCCGGTTTTCCTGGGACCATGCCACAGTGAAGCTGAATAGAGTGATAAAAATAATTACCATTGCCATAAAAATAATGCTTGTGAATTGATTGTTTATATCCGGCTGGATGCTCCCTCGGTAATGTTGCATCATTTCTATCTATTCCTACCTTAAAGTTCTTTAAGTTTGATCATTGAGATGAAGGCGACTCTGTGGTTCACCTTATATAGTTTTATGCTTTAAAAAAGTCAACATACTTGTCCTGTTTGGTGTTGTCAATTATTCCTATAAAAAATAATAACCATAAGAAGTTAAGGATAACACTTAGTTTCATATGATCATAAAGTAAATGGGGTTGAGTTGGTCATGAGAGCTGTCCATGACAGCAGATATTAAACTCATGCCCCAAAAAATAATATATCATTTAAATTTGCTTGAAAAGCATGTTGTTATGAGTTGGCTTTGGTTTGTTTTGATAGTTTTTATTATTGGGATTGTGTTTTACATTGACAAAAAGGATAAATGCAAACAAAATCCCAAGAAAAGAGGGCGGGTGATTCTTTAAGGCTTGCTTTTAGCTTTGCTCGCTTGGGGTATGGTTTGACTTGCGTTATTGGCATTATCGGTGGTTTTGGAGTTTGCTCAGGTTTTGGTCGATAACGCCAATAACACAACCCTGACCCCGTTTGCCTGAAAATTAGATCCATAGGATGATATGATGATGCCGGGAAAATTGGGAATGCGCCCCTGAAAATAGGTATTTCAGTCAATATAGGCAGACCTGAAAACCGAGCCAAAAAAGTGAGCATAAAATCGGTATTTTAGGCGTACCCTATTAAGATTAGATTTTAAAAAAAGGTATAACAAGGAGAAAAAGTTATGTTTAAACGCTCTTTACTGGCGTTGTTGATCGGTGTGCATGTGGCAGCAGGGGCTTTGTTTGCCGCAGAAGAACCCGCAGATGTGTTTACACTGGGAGAAATTGTGGTTAAAGGGGAGAGGGGTGATGTGTCCGACGTTGGTATTAGTCAGACCATCACCTTTGAGGAAATTGAGGCCACCAATAGCAGTACCATTGCCGATGTTATGAAATTTGTACCGGGTGTTACCATGACCCGGGGGCGCAAAAACGAATCGGAAATTTCCGTGCATGGATTTGGCCAGGAAAAAACCCTGTTTCTCATTGATGGGGTTCCCTATTATGAAACCTATTATGGTAAGCTTAACTTGGATCAGATTCCGGTGGACATTGTTTCTAAAATAGAGATTACCAAAAATGCACCTTCGGTACTCTATGGTGCCAATGCCCAGGTGGCTGTTGTCAATGTTATCACCCGTAAGGGAACATCCAAACCCACCATGAACGTAAAAGCAGAGGTGGGGCAACATAATACCTACAAAGGATCTGTTTCCCATGGCAACCAGGTGGGAGCTGTTAATTATTGGCTGAGCTATCTCCATGAAGAATCTGATGGATGGCTCCTTTCCGACGATTATACCCCGGTGGAGGCCACCCGGGTTAAAAAATGGATGACCAACCTTGACGGAGTCCATGAGAATGGGGGCCTGAGGGAAAATTCCGATTATAAAAATGATCGTTTGTGGGCCCGGGCAGGCATTAGCCCAACACCGGGGTCTGAGTATTTTGTCAGTGGCTATTCCATGCAGTCGGAAATGGGGCACCCCCTGAATATCAATGAGTACAAAATTTTCAACCGCTCCGGGGATGACGCTGCTTTTTCCACCCTGTCACGGTTTGAAGATTACGATGACTGGGGTATTGATTTAAGTGGAAAACAGCTAATTTCAGAGCAGCTCACCCTGAGGGGAAAGCTCTTTTACCATGACCATAAAGATGTGTATGTTTCCTATGATGATGTGGATTGCACCCAGGAAATTGCCAAAAGTGAGCATAAAGACAATTATCTTGGCGGATCCCTGTTTGCCGATTTTTCTTTAAGCGATGCTCACAGTGGCCATGTTTCCCTCCACTATAAAGAAGACACCTATAAAGGCCGGGAGGATGACTTCCAGCCCTATAATAAAGATGTATCCCACACAGGTTCCCTGGGCACCGAGCACCAATTTTTTACCAATTTGGGCCTGACGGTTTATGCTGGCACTTCCTACGATTGGTTCAAGGTGGATGAAGCCGAAGATTACGTGTTTGATGATGAGGACATATTACTGGGACAGGAAGATCTGGACACCGCCGATACCCAGGATGAGATCAACCCCATGATCGGCTTTACCTGGGACCTGGATGTCACCTCTTTCTATGGTTCCGTGGCAAAAAAGACCCGCTTTCCCACCCTGTCCCAGCTTTTTTCATCCACCAGCGGTAACCCGGATCTTGCGGCAGAAAAAAGTATCAACTACACCCTGGGTGTCACCCAGAAATTTAACCCGCGTATCACGGCAGACATCTCCGGATTTTATCATGATATCTCAGACTGGATTTCCCGAGATTACTATGAAGACGACTATACTGGTAACGACATCTATACCAATGTGGAAGACATCTCCATGCGGGGGATTGAAACCTCCATGGATGTGGTCTTTTGTGACTATTTCAGCATGAATTTTAACTATACCTTTATTGATGCCCAAAATGAAAGCAACTCACGGGCGACAGACAAGGTAGCCGGGGTTCCGGAGAATAAATTCGGCGTGGGATGCAAGCTTTTGATTCCCAAAGTTCTGGTTAATGTAGATCTCCAGGGTATCTACGTGGATGGCGTATATGACGACCTTCCCAGCACTGGCAGCCCAGATGATGAGGCCGTGAAAACCGATAACTATTTTATTTTGAATTCACGTATTTCCAAAAACTTTGGCAGTCGCTACAGCGTCTATGCCGAGGTGGATAATCTTTTTGATGAAGATTACGAACAAGAAGTGGGATATCCCGGGGAGGGACAAAACATCCGGGCTGGCTTTACCATGGCCCTGTAATTTTTTTCTTTAAGGGAGTTCATAAGGGAGTCAGCAATTTTTAATTTACCATTTATTATTTTCAAATCCAGCAATATCAACTTTTTAGCTGGCTCTACCGGTAAATTGATTTGCTCTGACTCCCTAATAATAAAACTACCCGTTTTTGTATGGAGAATTCCAGATAGAATTTTGGGTAGGTTATTCCTTATGAACTCCCCCATTGATCTATTCATTCACTTTCCAAATCCTGTTCCAGCGCAATTAAACGAATCACCCCCCGGTGAAGGGTTTGAAGACATTTTTTTTCAGTAATTCCCAACCGTTGTCCATTGCTGATATCAAACACAGCTTTTTCCACCTGGGTCTTTTCTCCCTGGGTTCCCCGGACCTGGAGATTAAGCCTGCGGGCCTCTTCGTGCAGTAATTCCTGTTGATTAAACAGCCGGGGCAGGCGGATATGCACACCGGCCCGCATGCCGGTGCCGATGTTGGAAGGGCAGGCGGCAAGATATCCCAACGTGTCATCCCATGCAAATTTCAGTTTATCTTCCAGGCTTTCCAAAGCAAAGGCCAGGCGATTAAAAGTTGTTGCCATGTCGCCGTGGTCGTCCATGGAAATGATTCTCAAATGATCCTCTTCATGGATCCACACCCGAAATAGGGTGTCATGGGAGATAAAATAGCCCCTGGAACTGGGCCAGTCCCGGTTGATACCGGCGGCCTCCTGGAAACGATCTCCCTTTTTAAACAAGAAAGATTTTAAGGGAAGGGCCTGTAATTGTTTTTTATCCAGGGCAATTTTTAATTTGTCAGTTTTCTTTGTGTTCCGGGTATGCTGTGTTTTTGGTTCATCGCACTGGCATATATTGGGAGTGGAACCAGGAGAGGAATGTCTTTTGGAAACAAGGGGCACATTTGAAGGCATTGCCATGGGGGGGGGCTCTTCCTGGCCTTGTCCCGGGTCCATGGAAATATACACGCCTGTGAGTGTCTCCGGCAGGCATTCCAGGGTTTTAATAATTTTTTGGGTTACTTTTTTACGCTGTTTTTCACGGATAAAAGGGGTAAAGGGGTATCCTGCAAGGTTTCGAGCCACCCGGATGCGGGTGGATAGAATGTATTGATGCTGTGGATCAGGGTCTGGCAGATGTACCACAGAGCGGTCTGGCCCATGGATTGTCCCCGGAGTGATGCCATGATATTCTTCAATGATGGGTGAGAAAAGGGCTGAAAAGACAGCATAAGATTCAGCATCTCCGGCATAGATGCCAATACCGCTGTCATGGTTTTGTATTCCCGATGCCAGGGCCATGGGCAGAGAAAAACCATTGGGGGTCTCTTTGCCTTTTAAGGCGTTGAAGATAGATTTCGTAAGATGTTTTTTTGCAAGTGAGGTTGATTCGTCTGAAAAATTGGGGAAATTCATGGCAAATTAAAGTTCCAGCCCTTTGGCCTGGGTGGAAATTCCCCGGGCCAGGAGTGTGCGGATTTTATCCAGTTGGGGGCAGCCTTTCTGGCAATGGGGGATTTTATCCTGATTTTTACAGGTCAGGCAGGGGCTTTTTGTCAAATAACCCAGTTCAAAATCAAATTTGTCCCTTCTGATGTAGGTTCTCATGGTTTTTCCTTGTGTTGAAATTGTTTTGGGGGGGTGGCCGATAACATCGGCCAGTCACCATAATTGGTGGGCCAATGGGGTCAGGCTTGGCTTATTGGCTTTATTATTTCCGATCTATGCAGGTTGGAACTTCCCAAATAATGCCCATAAACCAAGCCTGATAGCTTCCTAATAAAAAATGTGATCATAACGAGTGTATACCAATGTGGTGTAAAAAGGTCAACGCTCTCCATAACTGTCTTGGGTAGCCTTCTCTCCCAGATTATAGGCCAAAATTAGAATTGTTGATCATCCATACCTGGGCACACCCAATCAGATGTGGACAATGGGGATTGGCGATATGATCCAAATTTTTCTTGTGTGCATCTGGCAGGCATGATAGTTGTTTACCTGTCACAATAACCCTATCACTTGATGATCACGTTTTTGGGGCTGAGTTATGGGAGTAGACTAAAAACAATGCCATCCCACCCATCCCAACGATGATTCCAATGACGTAAGCTTGGCCCCTGTCAAGCAGATGTTAAAAAATTTGATCGTCCAATATTTCAAAAAAATCAGGAGACTTTTTAGTGAATACGGAATCAAAGTTCGCTTCTTTAAAGGAGAAGGAACGGGAAGCCCGGAAACAGATAATTATTGATTCTGCCCTGGCCCTGTTTGCCAAAAAACCTTTTTATGATGTGGGAATGCGAGATGTTGCAGATGAAGCAGGGGTTTCTCCAGCCACCTTGTATAGATATTTTCCCAGTCAGGAAGAGCTGTTTGTGGAAGCATTTATTCAAGACATCTCTTCGGTGAGCAAGGCCTTTGAAGGTATGGTGAAAAAGGATGCCCCTGTCACCATTGAAGATTTTGCCGTCACTTATGTGGATCATTTGATTCAAAATGAATCCACCTTTCAGATGATGACCTATATCATGCTCAAGGATAACATGGATGATCAGGCACTGAAGGACTTTGGAGCAGTGACCCGAATTTTTTTTGACGGATTTTCAAGCCTTTTGGAACAATATGGCGTTAAGGACAATGTTCGCCTCTATGCCCAGTCTTTTATTGGTGCATTAAGCGGTATTATCATGAGCTATCGCAATTATGCCGGTAAGGATAAAAACCAGATCCGTGAGCATATCCTCAAACTCACCCGTATTACCGCAGAAATATACAGCCATAAACTGATGCCGTGACGCTGGACACATTTCTCTTTGGACTTCCCTTGACACCTGCTTTTTTAATTTTATATTTATATGCAGAATTTGGATCACCTTGGTTTTTGGAAGGTTATTTATTCATTGCCCTTCACAATGGGTGAGCCCGTGAATCAGTTTTTGATGGATTAATCAAGAGTCAACAAACTTTTAAGCCATGAAGCAGTGGGGATATGGGGTTCTATGGATGAAATAAAGGAAAAAATTGCGGCCCATCACCTGTTGATCAGCCGTGTGAGAAAAGAGATAGGCAAGGTCCTGGTGGGACAGCAAAAGCTGGTGGACGGCCTGTTGACAGGGCTGCTTTCCGGGGGGCATGTACTCATTGAAGGGGTGCCGGGCCTTGCCAAAACCAGTGCGGTCATGGCCTTGGCATCCACGGTTCAGGCTGATTTCAAACGCATTCAATTCACCCCGGATCTGCTGCCTGCGGATTTGGTGGGCACTGAAATCTATCGCCCTAAAATGGGGGATTTCATCACCCGCAAGGGGCCGTTGTTCAACAATATCATTCTGGCCGATGAGATCAACCGTGCCCCCTCCAAGGTGCAATCGGCTCTTTTAGAGGCCATGCAGGAAAAACAGGTAACCATTGGTAATGAAACCTACCCCCTGCCAGACCCCTTCCTGGTGCTGGCCACCCAGAACCCCATTGAGCAGGAGGGGACCTACACCCTTCCCGAAGCCCAGGTGGATCGTTTCATGCTCAAGATTCTCATTGATTATCCCGACCGAAGTCAGGAGCTTGAAATCCTTAAAAAAACAGGATTTGCAGCAAAAGAATCCATTGAACCCGTGGTGACCCCTGATGAACTCAAAGAGATGGGTGAGTTGATCCGGGAAATCTACGTGGATGATAAACTTAAAGAGTACATTGTGGATCTGGTTCTTGCCACCCGAAATCCTGAAAAATATGGCATGGATATCGGTGCTCATGTGGCCTTTGGGGCATCCCCCCGGGCCACCATTTTTCTGGCCCAGGCCGCCCGGGTCAGCGCTTTTCTCCAGGGCCGGGCCTATGTCACCCCCCAAGACATTAAAACCATGGCCCCGGATGTGCTTCGCCACCGCATCATTCTCTCCTTTGAGGCTGAGGCCGAAGAGGTGACCTCCGATGATATCATCCAGATCCTTTTTGATTCTGTTGCCGTGCCATGAGTATGGTTCCCGAAGATATCATAAAAAAAATCAAACGGATTCACATCAAGGGCAGTCGAACGGTGAACACCCTGATGGCCGGTCAATATCGATCTGTTTTCAAGGGATCAGGCATTGAATTTGAGGAGGTCCGGGAGTACAGCCCTGGAGATGATGTAAAGGCCATAGACTGGAAGGTCTCTGCCCGCCTGGGACGTCCCTTTATCAAGTTGTACCGGGAGGAACGTGAAAGCATTGTGATCCTTCTGGTGGATATGAGCGCCTCCCAGCGCTTTGGTACCTTTTCAGGACTCAAGCTGGAAAAAGCAGCCGAAGCCGCATCGGTGCTGGCCTTCAGTGCCATCAAAAACAATGACAAGGTGGGGGCCATTTTTTTCACCGACCAGGTGGAAAAATATATCCCCCCTAAAAAAGGTTCCAGCCATGTCTGGCGTTTAATCCGGGAGATGTTCACCTTTGAGCCCCAGGGCCGGGGTACTGATATCAGGTCTGCCCTGGAGTATCTCTCCACGGTGTCAAGGAAAAAGAGCCTGGCCTTTATTATTTCCGATTTCATTGCCCCGGATGTGGCCAAGGGCTTGAGAACGGCCCGTCACCGCCATGAACTCATTGGGGTAATTATTTCAGATCCCGGGGAATTTAATCTTCCTTCCCGGGGTATTGTCTCCATGGCTGGGCTTGAAACTGGTGAGACATGGATACTGGATGCAGGGGACCCCCAGGTTAGACAACGATACAGCCATTGGAAAAAATCTCAGTTGTCTGACATTGAAACGGCCTTGACCTGGGCCCGGGTGGATTATTTTCATATGCCAACAGATCAGTCCGTGGCAGATGTATTGACGCTGTTTTTCCGGCAGCGGGAAAAAAGGATGCGTTAAATGCAAGATATTCATGATATCGAACCGCCAATACCCATTGGCATGGATCCTATTTTCTTCCAGATACTCATGGGATTGGCCGTGCTGCTGGTGCTTGCAGGATTGGGCATGCTGCTCTTTTTTTACCTGAAACGCCGCAAACAAAAAAAAATATCAGCCAATACCCTTTTTCTTCCGCCCCCCCTTCCACCGGATCAGGCAGCCTTGAAGGCCCTGGATGCCCTGGCCGATACCCTGGAGACAGATCCACGTCACTATTATTTTGGTATTTCCGCCATCTTAAAAACATTCATGGGAAAGGTGTTTGACATGGGGGCTCCGGAGATGACCACCCAGGAGGTGGTGGCAAGCCTGTCCGGCCTTGGTCTGGACCGGAACCTCACCGCTCGGACCCGGGATTTTTTTAATTTTGCCAGCATGGTGAAATATGCAGGTATCACCCCCGAGGCCCCGCGTATTCATAAAGACCATGACCTGGTGAGGGAATTTATCCATTCCACTGCCGTGAAAATGCATGACAGCCAAAACGATGCGCCAGACTTGGTAACCGGGATAAAAACCGGAATTGATATGGCAACAAAAAACACCATGAACAGAAAAAATACGATGGTACACAGTGCTGGCATTAAAGAACCATCCTCATACATCACAAAGGGGCAGTGACTATGTTTCGATTTGCATCACCCTGGTTTCTGCTGCTCCTCATGGCCCTTCCCCTGGTGTTTTTTTGGCGCTTACGGAGACACGGCCCCCTTCATCTTATGGCCTCCCATGGGGCCGTTTTTGCCATCCAGCCAAAATCTTTTATTCTCATGCTTTCTGCCCTGCTGCCAGTGTTTAAATATGCGGCATTGGCATTGATGATCGTGGCCGTGGCAAGACCCCAATGGGGCACCCGGAAGATGAATATTACCACCGAAGGGGTGAACATTGTGCTGGCCCTGGATTTGTCAGGATCCATGGCTGCCCTGGACTTTAAACGGGATGGCAAAATTGTTACCCGCCTGGATGCCGTAAAAGGGGTGGTCAACGATTTTATCATGAAACGAGACGGGGACCGAATCGGCATGGTGGTCTTCGGCTCCCAGGCCTTTACCCAATTGCCCCTGACCCGGGATTATAACACCATCTCCTTTGTGCTGGATCATCTTAAAATAGGCGCGGCCGGACCCAGCACCGCCATTGGAGATGCTTTGGGCATTGCCTTTAAACGCCTTTTGGACATTGAAAGCAAATCCAATATTATTATTCTTTTAACCGATGGCAGAAGCAACTCCGGTAAACTTTCCCCCAAAGAGGCCGCAGACATTGCCGCCACCGGAGGGGTGAAAGTCTACACCATTGGCGTGGGTAGCCGGGGAAAGGCCCCCTTTCTTGTCAATGATCCTCTTTTGGGCCAGCGTTATGTCTACCAGCAGGTGGACATGGACCATGACACCTTAAAAGAGATTGCCCAAAAAACCGGGGGCATGTTTTTTGCGGCAAAAAATATTGATGAGCTGGAACAAATATATGAGAGCATCGACCGCCTGGAAAAAACCAAGGTGGAGGTGGATGCCTGGGCCGAGTACAATGACCTTTACCCCTGGTACATCATTCCAGCCATGTTGTTGCTTGGGGCTTATATCATTCTTTTTAACACACGCCTGATGCGGATTCCCTGATGTATTTGTTTAACAACCCCTTTAATAAAAGCGTAATAACCCAAAACTGCCCGCTGATAGATTTTGAGTCAAAAGTAGAATTACTGAATATGGATAATTTTATGACAAGTTATTTATACACAATATCAAGGATGTCCGATCCAACGGGGGATGGTGTCATATGAAATTTTCCCAACCCAATATGTTTTATCTGATCTGGGTCGTGGTTTTGCTGGCCGGGGTCACCGTTTATGGCATCCGGAAACGGACCCGCATTCTTTCCCAGTTTATGTCATTGTCCTTGCTCTCCACCATGGCTCCGGGGGCGGTATCCCGGCGGCGCTGGAGCAAAGGGGGACTGCTTGTTGTTGGCTTTTTGCTGGCCAGCCTTGCCCTGACTGGTCCTCTGGTGGGTTTTCGCTGGGAAAAGGTGGAACAAAAGGGGGTGGATATCATGATTGCCCTGGATTGTTCCCGAAGTATGCTGGCAACGGATATCAAGCCCACCCGCCTGGAGCAGGCCAAACGGGAGATCATTGATCTGTTAAAGATGATGCACTCAGATAGGGCAGGTCTTGTGGCCTTTTCCGGTACGGCCTTTCTGCAATGCCCCCTGACGCTGGACCACTCTGCCTTCAGCCTTTTTTTAAAGGCACTGAACCCGGACTATTTGCCCATGGGCGGCACGGACCTGAGTGGTGCCATTGCCACGGCCCTGGACGGGTTTGAATGGGAGGTGGCATCGGAAAAGGCCATTATCATCATCACAGATGGGGAAAACACCTCGGGTGATCCCCTGGCCATTGCCAAAATCGCCGCTGAAAAAGGGGTGAGAATATTTTGCATCGGTGTGGGACAAAAAGAAGGTGCGCCCATCCCCGATGCTGCTGGAGGATTTAAAAAAGATGCCACAGGCAGCATTGTCATGTCCCGGGTGGATGATGTGGGCTTGGAAAAAATTGCGGCCCTGGCCCGGGGAATTTATGTAAAATCCGTTGCCGGAGACATGGATCTGGATTTGATTTACAAGGGTGAAATCCTTAAAAATATGAAGCGTACCACCATCCAGAGCGGCCGAAAAAAGGTGTGGGAAAACAGGTTTCAATGGCTGCTGCTACCCTGTGTGGTTATACTGTTCCTGGAACTGCTCATATGTGAAAAGAAGAAAAACGGTTCCCGAAAGTCTTTGGTGACACTGGTTTTATTTTGTCTGTCAGGTGCAATTTATATGGGGATGATGCCCGTCACCATGGCCCATGCAGGGGCATCAAAAAGCGTGGCCCAGGGCATTGAGGCGTTTCAGCAGAGGGAATGGGAAAAGGCGGAAAAATCCTTTATCGATGCCCAGTTGGATCGGCCGGATATGCCCGAGCTTTATTACAACATTGGCAGTGCCGCTTATAAAAAAGGGGATTATGAATCTGCCATTGCCAATTTCACAAAGGCCATGGACACCGAGGACTCGGTATTAAAGCAGAAAGCCGCCTTTAATCGGGGAAATACCCAGTACCGCCGGGGAAACCTTGATGAGGCCGTGAAATCCTTTGAACAGATACTCGAAACCTCTCCTCTTTTCAGTAAGGCCACTGAAAATATTGAATT
>JASFYZ010000199.1:0-6511 GCA_045046665.1 Desulfobacterium sp. | reverse complement strand
GCCAAGCTTTCAGCAAATGTCAGCGGTCGACCCCAGAAAAGTGAATATTTCAAAGGGGTCCAGGAAAAATTAAAATCCTTTGTTGGCAGTGGGCAATTGGGGCCCTTTAATAATGGGTATTGGGGACATTCTGCCTATGTCCTGCCACCGGAGGCCAATCTCATGGCTACGGCCCACTATCTTGAAGCCTTGCAGCTCCAGGCAAAGGCAGCCCGCATGCACGCCATCTTTGGCGGCAAAAATCCCCATCCCCAATTCCTGGTGGTGGGCGGTGTCACCTCGGTGGCAGATCTCAACGTAGGTCGCATTGCGGAGTTTGAAACCATCTGGAAGGAGACCGACGCTTTTGTTAATGAGATATATATTCCAGATCTGCTGGCCGTGGCCTCATTTTATAAAAACTGGGGGGCCATTGGTGGCAATAATGAGGCCTTCCTTGCCTATGGTGATTTTGCCAATGACGTGGCAGAAAAAAACAAACTCATGCCCGCTGGTTTCATCCGTAAAGGCCTTGAAGTAGAGGAGATGAATCCCGACCAGGTGACTGAAGATGTCACCCGGGCATGGTATGAGAAGGGAAGCCCCAAACACCCCTTTAACGGAGAGACAAAACCCATCCAGGGAGAAACCCATTACAGCACAGAAGATAAATACAGCTGGATAAAAGCCCCCCGCTATGACGGACTTGCCGCAGAAGTGGGCCCCCTTGCCAGGGTGTTGGTGGCCTATGGAAAGGGAGATCCTGCTGCCAAAAAAGCCGTGGACGGAGTCTTGAAAAAACTTGGCGTGGGGGCGGATGTACTCTTCTCCACCCTGGGAAGGACGGCTGCAAGGGGCGTTGAAACCCAGTTGATCGGAGGTGCCATGGGCGGCTGGATTGACAGTCTGAAATCCAACATTTCCAAGGGCGATAAAAAAACCTACCAATCCTGGGAAATGCCGGACAAAGCCAAGGGTTTTGGTCTCAACGACGTGCCAAGGGGTGCCCTGGGACACTGGATAGAAATCGAGGGTGGCAAAATCAAAAATTACCAGTATGTGGTTCCCTCCACATGGAATTTCGGACCCGCAGATGCCAAGGGCAATAAGGGACCCGTGGAGCGTTCCCTCATTGGAACGCCCATTGCCGACGCATCCAAACCCCTGGAAATTTTAAGAACGGTTCATTCCTATGATCCCTGCATTGCCTGTGCCGTGCATGTAATTGATCCCCATACCAATGAGACGTATAAGGTTCAGGTAATTTAAAATCTTCTCCCTGGATTAAGTCCCAGAGGGTGTCAATTTTTTATACCGACCATGGCAAGAACCCCTTGCCACAATAAAAAGAATTTAGTCAATTCAAAACATATCAGCAATTCAACAAAACCCGGGCCATGGTCCGGGTTTTGTCTTGCTGTACAGAGGGGATTCAATGAAACCACAAATCATGGTGTTAGGCGTGGGGAATATTCTCTATTCCGATGATGGTTTTGGCATTAAAGTAGTGGAACAACTTGAAAACAATTATCTCTTTCCAGACCATGTCACCATTGTGGACGGCGGCGTGCTGGGGGTAAATCTGCTGGGTGTCATCTCCCATGCCCACAAGCTCATTGTGGTGGATACCATCTTAAATAAAAGCAATCCCGGTGATTTTCACCGCCTTGAAGGTGAAGAGATCCCCAACCGAATACTGGCTAAAAATTCCATGCACCAGGTGGATCTTCTGGAGGCCCTGACTCTGTGCAGACTCATGGATAATATTCCGGAAACCATCATTCTTGGTGTGGAGCCCCAAAACATAGAAACCTTGAATCCTGAATTAACCCCCGTCCTTGCCGGGAAGGTGGATGCCATGGTGGCGTGGGTGCTCCAGGAACTTCTGAGCCTCGGCGTTCCCATACCTGATAAAATCAACTGAGACAATTCCCAGCAAAGGGAACAACAATTACTGTTTCACCAGGGCCTTTTGGATGGTCGACGCCATGTGGGAAAGGTTTTCAATATAATCCTGGGCCAGGGGGTCCAGGGGAACCACCACGCCATTAATGGCGGATGCAATTTTCAGGGCCACCCGTTGATCAAACTGGGGCTGCACAAAAATCACCCGCACACTGTTTTTTTTTGCCAGCTGGATAAATGAGACCAGGTCCCTGCCCTTGGGGGTTTTACCGCCCCGCTCCACAGCCAATTGCCTTAACCCATAGGCATCTGCAAAATAACCAAATACCGGGTGAAACACAAAAATAGTGTCCCCTTGAAAGGGCAGGAGTACAGATGCAATCTTCTGGTCCAGGAGATCCAGATCCCTTTGGAAAGAATGAAGATTATTACGAAAGCGTTCTTCATCTTCCGGCACCAGGGCAATGAGGGCATCACATATAGTTTGGGCTTGTTTTTTCACCAAAAGTGGACTCATCCAGATATGTGGATCATTCCCCTTTGCCCCATGATCATGAGGGTCATTCCCCTCCCTCCCTTCTCCAGAATGTTCCAGCTCCCTATCACCGCCATTTGCAATGGTTAAGGCCTTTTTCCCGTGCCCATTCGGTTGATCAAGGATCTCTTTTCCCCCATCCAGCTGTCGCAATGAAATACCCTGGCTGGTGTCCACAATGGAAAGGCCCGGAGCCATGGCCCGGATTTTAGGTATTAATGCGTCTTCAAAGGGAACCCCAATGGTGAACAACAGCAGCGATCGGGAAAGTTTTACCATCTGGGCAGATGCCGGGGCATAGGTGGCAGGACTCTTACCCGGGGGAACCAGAACGGACACCCCCACCCTGTCTCCGCCAATGCGCTGGACAAAATATGCCTGGGGCGCAATACTGACAAACACCTCAATTTTTTCAGGGGCAGCCCCGAACACCGTTGGAGGTATGATGAAAATGCCCATCACAATCAAAAATGCCCATGCCATGGTTGGGTTCATGCAGCATTTTAATTTTCTTTTTCCTTTTATTCGGTTCATATTACGCATACAAATGCCTCCTCTTTGCGATGTCATCGTTTTGATCACTCCTGGTTGTCATCATCCAGTTTTCAGGGTGCAGGGAACTTATAACCGCTGATTTCCGGGGTATGGGGACAAGACAGATAATTCATCGGTATCCACAGATAAATGTTTCCGAAAATAAAGGGCTGTCACGGCCACAATACCTATTCGCAGATCGGGCACTCTTTGTCTACCTGTTTCTTTCCCCTAATTCATTTTTAGATTTTTTTGGGACGTCTTGTGGCCATCCTAATCATTAATCCCATTTGGGGGGTTAATCACAACTTCGGCCCTCTGTGGGAGGGTTCAGGTCTGGGGTAGTGGCATTTTATTATTGAATTTAAGGCATCCTTACATATGACCCCAAAAGTAGTTTACAGTCTTTTGGGAAAAAGCCCCTGCAAATGGGGAATGCTCTAAAAAAGTGTAAAGTACTTTTGAAGGATGCCGAATTTAACATGTAAAGTTCAGGTAAATATGAAAAAATCAGATATAAACTCGTTGATCCATAAGCCAAGCCGAACCCCAGGAATTTTTATTTAAAATGTGGTATAATGGCTATAGCTGACTGGGGCAACATGTCTACAATCCCTTTGATATTCTGCTTTATCTGGATAGTGGTGAATTCCGAAATTTCTGGTTTGAGACCGCTACCCCGACATTTCTGACCCGCCTGCTACAGGAGAAAAAATACTTTATTCCGGCATTGCATGATTTAAGGGCCAGCGAGAAGATTCTGGGCAGTTTTGATGTGGATCGCCTGGAGATCGAAACACTTTTGTTCCAGACAGGTTGTTTAACCATAAGGGAAACCCGGCATATGGGGGGCATGCGCTGGTTTCAACTTGGCTATCCCAACCAGGAGGTGCGGCAGAGCCTGACCGATTATATTCTTTCCTTTCTCACCGATACCACTGTTGCCCAGGAAAACAACAAGTTCAATTTATATGAAGCCCTGATTGCCAATAATTTTGATGCCCTGAAGCAGACCCTACAGGGGGTTTTTTCCTCCATCCCCCATGACTGGTATCGCAGAAATCAAGGCCAATTACGAGGGTTATTACGCCTCCATTGTCTATTGCTATTTTGCCGCCCTGGGCCTGGATGTGTGTGTGTGGAAGACAGCAGCAGTCACGGCCGCATTGATATGACTGTAAAATTGGGGAAACATATCTATATTTTTGAATTTAAAATTGTTGAACTTCTTGCACAGGGCCGCGCTTTGCGGCAGATCAAAGATAAAGGCTATGCCGACAAATACCGCACCCCGGGGACGACAATCCACCTGATCGGAGTAGAGTTTTCCAGCGGGATTTCTAACAGGGTCGCAATTTCTTCATCTGAATGCCCTGTTTTTCTCATCAGAAAAATGGATCGTTTTTCCATCTCATCTATTTTTTTCAAAGCGGCTTCCTTGGCGGCTTTTTCCCGTTCCCTTGAGATATTGTCCCGTTCACTTGCGATCCTGTCGCGTTCCCTTGCAAGTCTCTCCTGTATCAGGGCCTTCTCAAGCTGTTTTCGCCGGGCTTCCTCTCCCTGTCGTACCCGGAGCCACTCTTCATGAAGACGGTATTTTTCCCGAAGTGTGTCATTTTTTGTAAATGTATGAAGCATATTACGCACCTCCTTTATCCCCTTATTGGCCGCCACAAATGAATTGAGCGGGGCAGCAAGGTCTTGATCGTTACCAAGAAAATAGATCCACGCTCAAGCTTTCTGTGGATTGACAATGCCAAAACGGAATGTTATATATTAAACAATATAAAACATTTAGACACTCCCAGCCGCCGCTCATGACACAGCCCCCCGGATTTCAGATCGGGAAATTGTTGAATCTCTAACAGAACTCAAACAGGGCCAGAAAAACTTAAACCAACAATATGATGCGTGCTAACTCAGTTAATCAGCCACATTTTCTGTTAATAAAATTGAGACAGAGTGAGATCGTGATTTAATAAAAAGATTTATTGATACTGGACAGTTAAGGAGTTGAGACATGAAAAAATTACCCATCGGCATCTCAACCTTTGCAAAGATCATAGAAAATGAGTGTTATTATATTGATAAAACAGATATGATCAAAAGGCTTGTTGATCATGGAGAGTATTATTTTCTTTCACGTCCCCGCCGGTTCGGAAAAAGCCTTTTTCTGGACACATTGAAATCTGCCTTTGAAGGAAAAAAAGAACTGTTCAAGGGGTTATATCTGGAAAACAACTGGGATTTCAACAAAAAGTACCCTGTACTGAACATAAGCTTTGGTGCTGGCATGCTCCAAAGTCAAAAGGAACTTGACGAAACATTTCAGGGTATTTTTTCAGGGTTGAAAAAAAAATTTAATCTGGATCTCAATGATATCAGCTACAAAGAAAATTTCAGAGAAACCATCCATCAGCTGCATGAAAAATTCAATGAAAAAGTAGTCATTCTTGTGGATGAGTATGACAAACCCATTCTTGATAATATCACCGATCCTGCCACCGCCGCTTTAATGCGGGACAACCTGAAAAACTTTTATTCTGTGATTAAAGATGCGGATGCGGTGATCCGGTTTGTCTTTATCACAGGGGTTTCAAAATTTTCCAAGGTGAGTCTTTTCAGCGGCCTTAACAATCTTGAGGATATTACACTGGATGCAAAATATTCGGGTATCTGCGGGTATACCCAAAATGATCTTGAAGAACAGTTTAAGGATCGACTGGGGGACGCTGACCTGAATGAAATACAAGCCTGGTATAACGGGTACAACTGGCTTGGAGAATCGGTGTACAACCCCTTTGATATTCTTCTTTTTTTCTCCAAAGGCCGTAAATTCAGAAATTATTGGTTTGAAACCGGGAATCCTTCGTTTTTAATAAAGCTGTTCAAGGAAAAAAAATATTTTATACCGGACCTTGAAAAAGTAGAGGTGACGGAAAGCCTGATCGGAAGTTTTGATGTCGATTTTATTGAGGTTGAAACCCTCCTTTTTCAAACTGGATACCTTACCATTAAAAAAGAAAAACGCATCGGACCCCGGATAAAGTATGAACTCAAATATCCAAATATTGAGGTACAATACTCTTTAAATGATTATATTCTTGATTACCTGACCCTGGAACCGGTGGGAAAATCAAAGCACCAGGATGCACTTTACTTTGCCCTGGAAGCCGGCGATCCTGGACAACTGGGAAAGGCTTTAAAACGTCTGTTTGCGTCCATTCCCTACAACAACTTCTCAAAAAATAAAATATATGAGTACGAAGGATATTACGCGTCGGTGGTTTACAGCTATTTTGCCGCCCTTGGCGTGGAACTGATTGCAGAAGATGTGACAAATCGGGGTCGGATTGATTTAACTGTGAAATTGAGTAATCGGGTATATATTATTGAATTCAAGGTAACGGATAAAAAACCGGATAAAGGGGCCGGGGATGAACTTGATGACGGAACAGGGAAAAGATCTGAAACAAGAGTGAGTCCATCCCGTAATACCACCGCCCTTGCCCAGATTAAAGATAAAAAATACTATGAAAAATATTTAGATTACAAAGA
>JASFYZ010000198.1:0-5713 GCA_045046665.1 Desulfobacterium sp. | reverse complement strand
TGAAATATTTCTTTTCAAAATTAAAACCACGGGAATGATTGTCGCTGGCCTCTGAATGTCTGGACGTAGAATCTTTATTTATATAATATTTTTTATTGGACAACGTATAATAAAAATCACCAAAAGCCGCCATCTTCCAATATCCGTAAGAGTAAAATCTGGTGTCACTACCATCCATTAGAGCAGAGCCGTTATCTCCTTCCATATAAAAGAGCTGTTTGTAAGACCCACCCCCAAACTCTATTTCTATGTCTGTCACACGTGAATATCTTTTATAGTAGATCCGGGATGTCTTATAAATTTCAAACGTCTTTCCATTGCCGTCGTGATCAATGCTGACAATATTTTCATCATCCGGTATATTGTCAGAATAATGGTTTAAAGGCATGTACGCAACCAGAGTTAAGGAAGAAATTTCCTCCCCGTCCTCCTGGGCGACATCAGAGGAGTTCATTTCCAGAGTATGAAAAAAGGGGGTCAGGAGATTGGTATTGGCATTTGATGAGAATTGTCCTTTATACATCGGTGCCTCTTTAAGGTCATAGTCAAGTGAAGCACTCACCGTATTTTTTTCATACACTATCGGGGCATCAGGATCTTCAGAAGATTTAACAATGTTCAGCCCCATGGATGTATATGGGATTTCATACCTCAATATACCAAATTGCCCAAGATTTATACCCTTATCATATGGTATGGTAAAAACGTTACGACTCGGGCCGTTCAAAACATAAGTGTCTCCGGTGTTGTCATCATTAAATGACAATTCAGGAAGGTCTTCAAGGGGGGCCGTTTTCAACCAATCCCATAAATCCTTATACTCATCTGCAAATGGATTTTCAGAAATAAAAGTTTCATATCGGCTGTCTGGGTCAACTTCGGCGTTTCGTGTCCATACAATTCGCACAAATGCAGATCGAGAAGCGGTGACATAACCAATGTTTTTAACAACGCCCCCGTAATATAAACTATTGTGCTCATACAAAGAACGGGTCAGGTCTCCCTGCATAAACAGGCAAATAATTTTTTCAGCATTATCCAGATACGAATTGTTCAGGTTTTTAAGATAACCATCCAGTGTTGCTTCCAGGGTGTCGATCAAGGCTTGATAACTGTCGGGATATTCGTAATGATAGTACTCAGAAAGCATCATATATGCCATTACCTGATAGGTACTCAGATAAGCATACATCTCTGTCAATGACTCCAGTGCACTAACCCCTGCAATGACAGCATTGCTTCCGTTACTGGCCTCTTGTATTAAAGTATTATTATAAGAATCCATCAACGGAGTCGCAGCAAGCTCGGGATCCACTGAAAGATCGATTGCAGTCATATCCGAGGAAAGATCACGTCCTTTAATGCCACCAATAAAGACATTAACAACGTTCTGGATCTCATCTTTGGTGTACTCTTTTCCATCACTGAACAAGCCGATTAAATTCTGATAATCATCAATGGATGTTTTGATATCTGCCTTATTTCCATTGATGGAGGTCATAAGAGTATCCACGTCAATTTGCGCTATATTGTCCGCCAACAGAGTTACCTGATCCTGCAATGTCCCAATCTGGCCAGAAATATCGTCCAGTCCTTCCATGATCTCATCAAACTGCTCATCTTCCTCTGATTCAAGACCTAATTTGGTGGTTACCCATCCAATGGCAAACTCGGAAGCAGAGATAACAGAAGCATGTTTTGCGGTCTCTTTGAGTAATTCACCAATAATGGAATGCTTCTTTTCCCCGGTATAAAGGATTGACGTATTCTCCTCGGAATTAGAACCTGAACCCGAGTTACACCCTGTTAAAGACAGCCATGCACAAGCAAAAATGCTGATCATTACAAACAACACTAAGTAACACTTTAATCTGGCATATCCGCCAGTCTTTCCTGCTCTATTTCCACTTTTCCGCATCCACTTTTTCCTTTTCTAATCACAATTAATACAATCTTTGACCTGATGGTTAAATAAAAATTCCATACAATTGAAAGTCTAAATTCATGTCTAAGAGCCTGTTTAAAAATACCACATTATGTCAAAACACCATTTAAAAAGGGTAGATGGCCCTATGTCACAAGCATAAATCTGCCGAAATCAGTCGGTTTAATCCCTGGGAAATAATTTTCAAACAGGCTCTAAAACAAATATTTTTCAGATTACGCTTTTTAGCTCAAACAATAACTCAAATCAAGAGTTAACCAAGTAAATAGAAAGAAAAATAACAAATAATCACTAATGCCCCCCCATAAAAAATCAGCAAGGCAATGCACACACCCACCGCCGTGCTCATGATAAAGGCGGAAAGACCTTAATGTGATTGAATAATTTTAGGGCGTCAGAAGAGATCAATTTACCTGCAAATCCGGCTAAAAACTGCCATCAATGAATTTCAAAAACAATAAATGGTAAATTGAAAATTTCCGACGCCCTTGGGGAGTCGCAGCTATTGATTTCCCGGTCATACGATCCAGCCATGCTTCAGGTGGAGTTGGACGGAAATAAAAGCGGTGGATCAATAATTGCCATACGGTTTTAAGTCAAAGTGTCGCTGTAGTGTTAGCACCTCCATATCAGACCATTAAGGCTGGCAGCCAAGTCACAATACCGGGGAAAATCATCACAAGGGCAATGGTGACAACATCCAGCACCATAAAAGGTACGGCTGCCTTAAAAAGCCCCCCAAGCTTGATTTTATCGGGCATCAAGCCCTTGACAATGTAAAGGTTGAGCCCCATGGGCGGTGAAATATTGCCGGCACACATGTTAATAGCCATGAGTATACCGAACCATAATACATTGATTTCAAGGGCCAGAAGAATGGGCAGGATAATGGGCGTGGTCATCATGACAATGGCTGCCGGATCAAGGAACATGCCCATGAAAAGAAAGCCCAACATCAGAATGATCACAATCACGGTGCTTGGAACCGGCAGAGTAATCACCCAGTCGGTGAGCTCGGCAGCACAACCGGAATAGATGATGACATATCCGAAGGATGTGGCACCGATGATAATCCAGCCAATCATGGCCGTGGTTTTCACCGTCTGCATCAGCGCCGTTCTCACCGTCTCAATATCGAGGGTCCGTTTTACAAGCGCAATGATAAAAACGGAAAGACAGGCAATGGCACTGGCTTCGGTGGGCGTTGCAATACCGGAGTAAATAGTCCCCAGAAGCATTAGCACAACGGCAAGCAGCGACCACACCTTCCACAGGGATGAAAATTTTTCCTTCCATGTATAGCGGACGTCGTCCCTGGGTGCCATTTCAGGATTCATCATGACCCGCACATAGATATAAATCAGAGCAAATACGGTCATCAACAGACCCGGTATAATACCGCCGGCAAAAAGAGCACCAATGGATTCATTGGCAAGGGTGCCATAGAGAATCAGAATAACACTGGGGGGAATCAGAATGGAAAGCGCCCCGGAAAAGGCCACAATGGCCCCGGACATACCCGACTGATATCCCCGTTTCATCATTTCAGGCAGGGACAAAAGGCCCACAGTGGCGGTACCGGCGGTGCTGGCACCGCACACGGCACCAAATATCGCTCCAAAAACCGCACTGGTCATGCCGAGCCCCCCGGGAAGCTGGCGTAAAAACCGGTCGGCCACCTCGTAGCTGTCCGTGCCCATGCGGCTGTGCATGACCAGCTGGGCCATAAGAATAAACAAGGGCACACACACAAGGGTATAATTTCCCATATGGCCATACCCCGCCAGGGCAACCCCATAGAGCCCGGTGGTGCCTGGCCAGAACACAAGGGCACTCAACATACTCAGAGATCCCAGTGAAAATGCAACGGGCAACCCAATGAAAAGAAAAAGGGTCAACGAAATAACAAGGATGGCAAGTACAATATACCACTCCATATCAGGCAGCTCCTTTAATGGTCTTTAATTTCATGCTCTTTAATTTAACGGTATCTTCAATTATTTTAATCATGTATTGGATGGCCAGCAAAGCCCCGCCCACAAATAGAAACATCCGAATGGGCCACAGGGGCCAGGCCAGATATTCCGTACTTCTAATGCCATTCTCCCAGGCATCCCAGGTAAAAATCATGGATTGCCAAGTAAACGTGAGCATGTAGATGCACGCCATTACAGAAGTGACAATATCCAGCGTCAGTTTTCTTTTGCTGCCCATGTTTTCCGTTAAAAGATCCACACTGACATGTCCCCCTGCCGTAAGAGTCCAGGGACCGCCCAGAAAAACAACCATGATGAGCATGTAGCGATTCACCTCAAAACTCCATGTGGTGGGGGCATTGAACAGATAGCGCATGCCCACATCAAAGCTGATGGTGAGCATCATGACCACCACAATCCAGCCAGCCATTTCAGCCATGATCTTGTTGAACTGTGATATTTTTTTCATCATTGTTTATCCCATTCCTTTTCTTTAACCTTGATGATTTCAACAAGTTCGCCACACCCTTTGCTTTCATTGGCGTACCAGTCCCAGACCACTTGAAGCATCTCTTTGGATTTTTTGATATTTGCCTTGTCAAATTCAACAAACTTAACGCCTTTTTCCAGGCACCATTTTTCATTTTCTGCTTCATACGCTGGCCAGTATTCACAGCTGGCCCATTTACCCCAGTCATGGGCAACCGTTATAAGGGTATCTCTTAAATCCTGGGGGAGCCGTTCCATGGAATCATTGTTAATCCAGAGATCATCGGCCCAGGTAAAAACCGGGGGCCGGGTAAAGGTTTTCGCCACTTCAAAAAACTTGTAATCTTTAAGACCATAGGCATAAAATAAAAGCGCATCCACGACTCCCCGCTGAAGAGCCGGATAAATTTCCCCCGTTGCCATGGTTACCGGACAGGCACCCCATGCCTTTGCCACCCGGGTACTGACCCCGCCCGCAGCCCTGAGTTTGATATTTTTTAACGATTCCACAGTATCATACCGGGTATCCCCCCGACCAATGATGCCGGAACTGCCACAGATAACATTGGTCAGCCACACGGCATTGGCTTTTTTAAGATACGAATCGTAAATAATATCGTGGAATCGTCCCTTCTCTCCCCCCTCTTTATTGTTCATCAATTCCCAGAAAGGGGCTCGTCTGTTAAGAGAAACATAGGGAAGCCAGTCTACATCACCTTCTGGAACCATTCCATGATAATAGGCACCACAGCTTGCCAGCATGTCAATGGTACCGTTCTTCAACCCGTCCAGGGCCTCATTTCTCCCGATGAGCTGACTTGCCGGGAAAATGGTGAATTTTAATTTACCATTGGTGGCTTCCTTCACCCTTTTGGTGAACTCCTTATAAGCCTTATACTGGGGATGCTGGGTGTGCCAGGCTATCTGAAATTTCAGTCGCCATGTCTTGCACTCCCCCTGGTCGGTAATACCCGCTGCAAAAACAAATAAAAGTGCCAGACACATAATTACGGCAGACTTCATGGAAAATAACCGTCGGTGACGATGGGGTTCAGATACGCTGCATTCCATTACCATTTTAAAAAACTCCTTTTGATGTGTTAAACGCCATTAATATACAACATGTATGGCAGTAACTATCTGCCACAACGAGAATCGAAAAAACAGTTGCTGGCAAAACCCAGTACCTGCTTTTTCATATAACGGGCATGTCCTAGCGGACACAACGAATATTGAAAATGCTATCATGCCGCCCCCCCCCCCCCCGAGGGGCAATGGGCCCGGCCCGGAACCGTAGACGGCT